>CACBBX010000003.1 GCA_902537575.1 uncultured Pelagibacteraceae bacterium | reverse complement strand
TTTACTAAACATCAGCTAACATTCCATCTATATCCACTACCATACCTAGTTTCAATAGCTGAAAAATCAGGGTCTACCTTTTTAAATTTTTTACGAATTCTTTTAACATGACTGTCAATTGTTCTATCTTCTATATCTGTATCTTCCCTGTAGGCGATATCCATCAATTGCGCTCTTTCTTTTATTATACCTGGTCTTTTTGCCAATTCTTTAACAATTAAAAATTCTGTTGTTGTCAGCTTATCTGGTAATGGTTCACCATTCCATTCACATTCAAGTTGAGAGGGATCTAGTTTTAATCTTCCATGAGAAATTAAACTTTTATTTTCCTCCAATATATTTTTTGAGTCTTTTTTTCTTAATTGAACTCTAATTCTTTCAATTAAAACTTTTATAGAAAAACCTCCAGATTTTTTTACAAAATCATCTGCACCTAATTTTAAGCCCAAAAGTTCGTCAATTTCGTCATCTTTAGATGTTAAAAAAATTACTGGCAATGATGTTTTCTTTCTAAGTTTTTTCAATAATTCCTCTCCATCCATCTTTGGCATTTTAATATCAACAACTGCAAGGTCAGGTGGAACTCTTGTTAATCCAATAAGCGCACTCTCTCCATCTATGTAGGTTTGCACTTTGAAACCCTCTTTCTCTAAAGCAATACTTAAGCTTGTGAGTATGTTTCTATCATCATCGATTAAAGCTATGGTTTGTTTCTGCATAAATTCATCTTAAAAATACTAAATTGTCCTAATTTGGGCAATGGTATTAAATTAATGAAGCATTCCCCAATTGTCACCTACATTAACATCAACTGTTAAAGGGGTAGAAAATGAGTGAAAGTCGCTTTGAGCTACACTTGTCATCTCATTTTTAATTATTTTGGTCATTAACTTTTCATCTTTTTTTGGAACTTCAAAGATCAATTCATCATGAATTTGAAGAAGCATTTTTGGTTTTGTAATTTTATCCTCAGACATTTTTTTATTTAATCTTATCATGGCTAATCTCATTATTTCTGAAGCCGATCCTTGTATTGGAGCATTAATTGCAGCACGCTCCTGAAAATTTCTCACATTAAAATTTTTATCGTTTATCCCATTAAAGTGTGATCTTCTTCCAAAAATATTATTTACATAACCACTTTTTCTGCAAAATTTAATAGTGTTTTCCATATAGACTTTAATTTCTGGAAATTTTCCAAAATATGAATTTAGAAATTCTTCAGCTTCGTAGTTCGATACATTAATTTGCTTTGCTAAACCATATTGAGAAATTCCATAAATTATCCCAAAATTAATTGCTTTGGCTTTTCTTCTATGGTCTTGATTTACTTTTTTAATATCAATATTAAATATTTGGCTAGCTGTTAATGAATGAATATCTTCCTCATTTTTAAAAGCTTTTTTTAATTCTTTAACATCTGCTAAATCGGCAAGAATTCTCATTTCTATTTGATTATAATCCGCAGAAATTAATAAATGATCTTTTTTCGCCCTAAATGCTTTTCTTATATCTTTGCCATCATCAGATTTAATAGGAATATTTTGCAGATTAGGTTCACTTGAAGCTAGTCTTCCAGTTGTTGTAGCCGCTAACAAAAAGGAAGTGTGTACTCTTTTTGTTATTGGGTTAACGTGCTCAGGTAATGCATCTGAATAAGTATTTTTTAATTTTGATAACTGTCGCCAGTCCAAGATTAATTTAGGAAATTTGTTACCCTTAAAAGCTAGATCCTCTAGAACAGAAGCACTCGTTGCAAATCCACCTTTTTTTGTTTTTTTTAAGCCTGCTATTTTAAGGTCATTATAAATGATTTCACCTAGTTGTTTAGGTGAACCGATATTGAACTCTTTTTTTGAAATTTTAAATATATCTTTTTCTAAGGTTAGGATTTTTTTTTCAAATTTTTTAGACAGAGAAGTTAAAAACTTACTATCTATTTCAACACCTTCTATTTCCATAAATGCGAGAATTTTGATTAATGGCTTTTCAAAAATTTCATAAATTTTATACAATTTTTCAGATTTTAAATTTTTGAGAAATTTTTTATAAAGTCTAAAAGTTACATCAGCATCCTCAGCTGCATAATCTTTTGCTTTATTAACTTCTACTTCACTAAAATTGATTTCTTTTTTTCCGGTTCCCACTATTTCTTTGAAAGAAATCGTTTTATGTCCAAGATGTAACTCTGATAATGTATCCATATTATGTCTATTTTTTCCTGCATCTAAAACATAAGACATCAACATTGTGTCTTCCATGGCAGACAATGTTATGCCGTGTTTAAATAAAACAATAAAATCAAATTTAATATTTTGACCAATTTTTTTAACACTTGGATCTTCTAGTAATTTTTTTAGTTTTTTTATAACAACTTCTTTTTTAATACATTTTGACGATTTGTGACCAATTGGAATATAGCAGGCCTTACCTATTTTTGAAGAAAGCGAGATACCTACTAGCTCTGCTTGATGAGGATCTAGAGAATTTGTTTCAGTATCAACAGCAACCTCTCCTAACTCTTCAGCCTCCTCGACCCAATCATCTATTTCATCTGGGTTAGAAATTAAATAATAATTTTTATTATTAATTTGACTTTGCTTGTCTATATTTTTAGCTTCTGGGACAGAGATTGTTAAGTCTGGCTCTCCATATGCAGAAATAGCAGAACTTAACAATCTATTAAATTCCATCTCTCTTAGAAATTTATATAATTTATCTTTGTCTATACTTTTTAACTGAAACTCATCTAGTTCTCTATTTATTGGAGATTTATGATCTAAAGTCACAAGTTTTTTACTAATTAATGCTTTATCTTTATTTTCTAAAAGAGTTTCTCGTCTTTTGTTTTGTTTAATTTCATGAGCTGATTTCAATAATTTTTCCAGAGTGCCATATTTATTAATTAGCTCAGCAGCAGTTTTTACACCTATTCCAGGTACACCTGGTACGTTATCACTACTATCACCTGCTAAGGACTGGACATCTATCACTTTTGATGCATCAACCCCAAACTTTTTAATGACATCTTCTTGAGTTACGAATTTATTTTTCATTGGATCAAAAATACGGACATTTTTTTGATATAATTGCATTAAATCTTTATCTGATGAAACAATGGTAACCTTCGCACCTTTTTTGAGTATTTTGTTGACATAAGTTGCAATCAAATCATCTGCTTCATAATTGGGTAAATCTACAGATGGTAGGTTAAATGCTAAAACAGACTTCCTTATGTATTCAAATTGAGGTGCAAGGTCATCAGGCGCCTCAGATCTGTTTGCTTTATATTCACTATAGATTTCATTTCTAAATGTTTTCCTGGCAGAGTCAAAAATAACTGCAAAATGAGTTGGTTTCTGCATATTTTGATTTGATTTTGAATCCTCTAAAAGTTTAAAAAGCATACTGCAAAAACCACTAACTGCGCCTGTTGGCAGTCCGTCACTTTTTCTACTTAATGGTGGTAATGCATAATAAGCTCGAAAGATATATCCAGAACCATCAATAAGATAAAAATGATCAGTTTTTTGTATTTTTCCCATTAAATTTTATTAAATATTTTATGCTCAATATAGTCTAAACTTTAATTTAATCTACTAATCACTAGATTATATTAACAATTAAGAGTATTATTAATTTTATGGAATTAACAAAAAATCTTACACAACCTAAAATTATTAAATCTTTGTTAGCTATAGTTCTTGGTTCAATAGCTTTGACTATTTCTGCAAAAATAAAAATTCCTTTTTACCCAGTTCCTATGACTATGCAAACTTTTGTAGTCTTATTTTTAGGTGTTAGCTTAGGATATAAAATTGGATTAGCTACTGTCGGATTGTATTTAATTGAAGGAATTGCAGGATTGCCCGTTTTTTCAAATTCTCCAGAAAAAGGTGTTGGACTGTTATATTTCACTGGTCCAACTATGGGATATTTAATTGGATTCTTAACAGCATGCTATCTAGCATCTATGATTAAATTTGAGGATGGTTTTTTAGTTGTTTTGGGTAAACTTGTGATTGCAACTTCAACTATATATATTTTAGGATTATTGTGGTTAGGAACGTTAATCGGATGGGACAAGCCTATTTTCGCGTTGGGAGCTAAACCTTTTTTGTTGGCTGAAGTATTCAAAATCTCCATCTTGGTAGTATTAATTAAGCAAATTATAAAAATTAGAAAATTTATCTAGGTGATCTTTTAGACAGAATTCTTTGAAGAGTTCTTCTGTGCATTTTAAGTCTTCTTGCTGTTTCAGATACATTTCTATTGCAAAGCTCAAAAACCCTATGAATATGTTCCCATTTTACTCTATCTGCTGACATGGGATTTTCTGGAGGTGCAGCTTTTTTTGATGGATCTGCTAACAAAGCTTTTTCAACATCTTCAGCATCTGCTGGCTTAGCAAGATAATCGATTGCACCCTCTTTAATAGCCGCAACTGCTGTTGGAATGTTTCCATATCCAGTTAACATTATAATTCTGCTATCATTATTTGAGGTTTGAATTTCTTTTACTACTTCAAGACCATTTCCATCTCCAAGTCTTAAGTCTACTACAGCAAATCCAGGTTTTTTTGCTTTAACAGCTTCAACACCTTTTTGTACACTCTCTGCTTGAAAAACCTCAAAACCTTTCTTTTCCATTGCTCTTGCCAATCTTTCTCTAAAAGGATTGTCGTCATCACAAATTAGCAGTGATTTATTCTCAAAATCACTCAGGTTTTGAAGCGTTGCTTGTTCTTTCATACAACTTATATGGTAACTCAGTAACATTTTTCAATAGATGATTATTTCACAATACTGACCTGAATTATTTACTTTACATTGGTGATTTTTAACTTTAGATCCCAAAAATATTAAAGTTTTTTTATTTAAAAGACTTTTTTTTTGTTAAATTTTTTTTGGAGGCATTAAAAATGCAAAAATTTAAATCAGTTGAAGAACTTATAAATCAACTGAAACCTGAAAAACCAGTATATTGTATCAGAAAAAGCTCAATTGAATCTGCAGTAAAGTTTTTTTTAAAAAAATTCTCAGGATCGGTTTTATATGCTGTAAAGACAAATCCTCATCCAGAAATAATTAAAACAATAATAGATAGTGGAATAGAGCAATTTGATGTTGCATCAATCGAAGAAATAAAAAACATAAGAAATTTTAGTCAGAATGCAAAATGCTCATATATGCATACTGTAAAAAGTAGAGAAAGTATTAAGGAAGCTTATTTTAATTATAATGTTAAGACTTTTTCATTAGATACTAAAGACGAATTAATCAAAATTATAGAAAGTACGAATAATGCAAAAGATTTAGAATTATTTGTAAGAGTGGCAGTTTCAAACGAGCACGCAGAAATTGACTTGTCAAAAAAGTTTGGAGCTTTAACTTCTGAAGCTGTAGGTTTAACAAGATTAGCAAAACAACATGCAAAAAAAATAGGTTTAAGTTTTCATGTTGGATCCCAATGCATGCATCCAATTTCTTACTCAAAGGGTATAACTGAAATTGGAATTATAATAAAAAAAACAAAAATAATTCCAGATTATATAAATATAGGAGGCGGATTTCCAACTATCTATCCTGATTTAATTCCTCAATCATTGAATAATTACTTTACTGAAATAAAAAAAAGTTTAGAAAATTTAAAACTTGAAACATTGCCAAAAATAATTTGTGAACCTGGAAGAGCTTTAGTTGCAGAAAGCGGATCAACAATTGTTAAAGTTAACCTTAGAAAAAAACAAAAGCTTTATATAAATGATGGTACATACGGTACTCTTTTTGATGCTGGTACTCCAAATATTGTTTACCCGTCAAAGATGATTAAAGACAACTCAAATAAAATTATTTCAAAAAAATTAACAGCTTTTGATTTCTTTGGTCCAACATGTGATAGCATGGATTATATGAAGGGTCCTTTTTTGCTTCCAAACAATATTAAAGAGAATGATTATATAGAGCTTGGTCAACTTGGAGCTTATGGATTAACTTTTAGAACTCAATTCAATGGCTATTATTCGGATGAGATTTATGAAGTTGAGGATAAACCAATAATGACAATGTACGATAAAGATAGCAACAAAGCTAATATGGTCGCTTAATGTCAGACCAAAAAAATCTGGGTCACAATAGTAAAAAAGATTTTTTAAAAAACCCAGTAGAACACATTGATATCACCTCCTTTGACGCGAGAAAGATAATCTCATCAATGGAAAAAATGTCTTTCGTATCTAGAGAGACTGCTAACGCAGCGAATATTTATAATGAAATGTTGAAAGATAAAGATTGTACAATTTTCCTAACTTTGGCTGGATCAACATCTGCTGCAGGATGTATGAATATATATAAGGATCTAGTTAAATATAATATGGTCGATGCAATTGTTGCAACTGGCGCCTCAATTGTAGATATGGATTTTTTTGAAGCACTAGGTTTTAAACATTACCAGGGCTCACAGTTTCAAGATGATACCGAGTTAAGAGATAATTATATCGATAGAATTTACGACACTTATATTGATGAGGAAGAGCTTCAAATGTGTGACAAAATCATATGTGATATAGCTAATACATTAGAACCAAGGAGTTACACTTCTAGAGAGTTTATATATGAAATGGGAAAGTATCTTAAAAAGAACTCAATAAAGAAAGATTCATTAATTGAAACAGCATTTGATAATGATGTTCCAATTTTCTGCCCTGCTTTTACAGATTCGAGTGCAGGATTTGGTTTAGTAATGCACCAGGAAAAAAATCCAAAAAAACATATTACAATTGACTCTGTTAGGGAATTTAGGGAACTTACAGAAATAAAGATTAAATCCAAAGGCTCAGGATTATTTATGATAGGTGGTGGAGTGCCAAAGAATTTCATTCAAGATACAGTTATTTGTGCAGAACTTTTAGGAAAAGATGTCGATATGCACAAATATGCCGTTCAAATTACAGTTGCAGATAGTAGAGATGGAGCATGTAGTAGCTCAACTTTAAAAGAGGCAAGTTCTTGGGGTAAAGTTGATACCACTAAAGAACAAATGGTTTTTGCAGAAGCTACAAGTGTTTTGCCTATAATAGCTAGTGATGCTTATCATAGAGGGGAATGGAAGAGTAGAGATCGGAAAAATTTTTCAAATATTTTTAAATAATTCATGGCAAAAAAAACTACAATTGGTTTAATTCAAACTAAAGTTTTTGATAATCAAAATAAAAATATAGAAAATTCTGTAATTAAGATTAAAGAAGCAGCAAAGAAAAAAGCAAAAATAATATGTCTTCCTGAACTATTTTTATCTCCATATTTTTGTCAAAGTGAAAATCATGCTAAGTTTAAGTTAGCAGAAAAAATTCCAGGTAGATTATCAGATATATATTGTAAATTAGCCAAAGAACTTTCTGTTGTTTTAATGATTTCTTTATTTGAAAAAAAAACTACTGGTTTTTATCATAACACAAGCATTGTAATTGATGACAAGGGTAAGATTATATCAAAGTATAGAAAAATGCATATTCCAGATGATCCAGGTTATTATGAAAAATTCTACTTCACTCCAGGAGATTTAGGTTTTAAATCTATAAAAACAAAATACGGAAAAGTTGGTTCTTTGATTTGCTGGGATCAATGGTTTCCAGAAGCTGCAAGATTAACAACGCTAAAAGGAGCAGAAATTTTATTTTATCCAACAGCGATTGGTTGGCACCCTAAAGAGAAAAAACATTTTGGAAAATCCCAATTAGAAGCATGGATAACTATCCAAAGATCTCACGCCATAGCAAATGGGGTATTTGTTGCTGCTATAAATAGAATTGGTTTAGAGAAAACTGGAAAAAGAAAAATACACTTTTGGGGTAACTCAATGATTATCGATCCCAGTGGAAATATTATTGCGAAGTCAAAATCAGATAAAGAGGAAATCTTAATTACTAGAATTGATCTAAATAAAATTGAAACAGCTAGAAATCATTGGCCATTTTTAAGAGATAGAAGAATAGATTATTACAAAGGACTTCTAAAAAATCCTAAAGATGAATAATAATTTATCTCTCATTGGCTACAGAATGCCTGCAGAATGGGAGTTGCAAGAAAGTGTATGGATAGCTTGGCCATATAACAAAAGTGACTGGCCTGGTCTTTTTAAAAATATCCCAAAAATAGTTTCACAAATAATAAGTGAATTATCAAGATCACAAAAAATAAATTTATTAATAAATAATTATAAAGATAAAAAGAAAATTATAAATTTATTAAGTAAATTTCCCAATAACTTACAAAATATTATTTTTTACAAAATAACCACTAATCGGATTTGGTTAAGAGACTCTGGTCCAATATATATAATAAATGAAAAGATCAAAAATAAATTGATTGTAAATTTTAAATTCAATGCATGGAGTAAATACAAAGATTATAAAAAAGACAACAATATCAATAATAAATTATCAAAATTAACTAAAGTAAAAAAAATAGATCCTGTTGTTAAGATTAATAATAAGTCAAAGCAATTAGTATTGGAGGGAGGTGCTATAGATGTCAATGGTAAAGGATCAGTTCTTCTAACTAAGGAATGTCTTTTAAGCAAAGTACAAGAAAGAAATCCTGGGATTACAAAAAAATTATTAGAAAAAACATTAAATAAATATTTAAATGTTAAAAATTTCATTTGGCTTAATAAGGGGATTAAAGGAGATGATACTCACGGACACATCGATGATATTTCAAGGTTTGTCTCTGAAGACACAATTATGACTGGAGTTGAAAAAAATAGAAATGAAAAGAATTATAAAAATTTAAAAGAAAATTTAAATATTTTAAAGAACGCTAAAAATATAAATAAAAGAAAATTTAAAATAATTGAAGTACCTATGCCTAAGCCTATATATATTGAAAAAATAAGAGTTCCTGCAAGTTATCTGAATTTTTATATTGCTAATAAAATAGTATTATTACCAATCTTTAAAGATAAAAATGATAAAAAAGTAATTTTAATTTTTAAAAAATTTTTTAAAAATAAAAAAATTGTACCAATTGACTGCACTAAACTCATTTGGGGTTTTGGAGCTATTCATTGTATGACACAACCAGAGCCCAAAATCTAAACTATACCGGCTTTAAAGTACCAAGAAGAATTCTGAATGGAATTAGCATTACAAGAGCAACTAATATCTTAACTGCTAAATCTCCTAAAGATAAAGTAACCCAAGGAATACCTGTTGCATAAAAAGATATTGAAAAGAACAAAAATGTATCGATTGTAGATCCAATTAAGGATGATGTTAAAGGAGCAATGAACCATTCTCTTTTTCTTAATTTATCAAATATTTGGACATCTAATAGTTGAGCTACCAAAAAGGCTGTTCCAGATCCAATTGCAATTCTTACTGAAATTAAATCTGCAAAATTTGTTGAGAACATAAGAGTAAAACTAATTCCTATTGCAAAACCAATATAAACAATTTTTCTTGCAACTAATTTTCCATAAGATCTGTTTGCTAAGTCAGTTATTAAAAAAGCTATTGGGTAACTAAATGCTCCATATGTTAATATCTCTTCTAGTCCATAGTATTTAATTGGGAATTGGACTAAATAATTTGATGATAAAACAACCACTCCCATTAAAAATGAGAGAAACAAGAATAATTTATTCATTATGCAGATTTAGCCAAAGGTTTTTTTTTAAATGGGGATTTAATTAGAATACCTTTTTTTAATTTTTTAAGTCTTGGAGATAAGTTTTTATTTTTTACAGTTTTTAAATATTCGTCAAAACTACCTTTTTTATCCACTGATCTAACTCCAGCATTACTCACTGTTAATTTTAAGCTTCTTTTCATTAGTTCGCTAGTAAACTTTACTTTCTTAAGATTGGGCAAAAATCTTCTCTTGGTCTTGTTGTTAGCGTGACTAACGTTATGACCTTTCAAAGGAATTTTTCCAGTAAGTTCACATTTTTTTGACATAATGACAGAGCTTATATAAGGTTAGATGTTGGTGGCGTCAAGTTTAATAGAATTAAGAAAGAGTTTTATTTCCTATAATTTCGCTAAAATTCTTAACGCCATCTCTGGTCAATAATTCTTTTAGGTCTTTTTTAATAATACTAGCTATATTTGGACCTTGAAACACCATTCCTGTATATAGTTGAATATAGTCTGCACCTAATAAAAACTTTTCGTAAGCTGATTGTCCAGAGTCTACTCCTCCTACCCCAATAATCTTAATTTTACCTTTTAATAGTTTATAAAACTTGTTTATTAATAAATTTGATTTTTTCTCAATAGGTTTTCCAGATAATCCTCCTTTTTGATGTCTTTGAATATTTTTTAAAATATCTCTTGATGATTCTGAGGTGTTTGAAATAACTATCCCACTTATATCATTTTCTAAAAGAATTTCTGAAATTAGATTTATCTGATTTTCATCTATATCAGGTGAAATTTTTACTACTATTGGAATATTTGAATCTAAACTTTTTTTCTTTTCTGAAACAGATTTAAGTAAATCCTGCAATTTTCTTTCATCATGAAAATTTCTTAAGTTCTCAGTATTTGGTGAAGAGATATTAATAGTAATATAATCTGCAACTTCATAGAATTTTTCAATTCCTATTAAATAATCATTTATTCGATTATCAGAATCTTTATTAGGACCAACGTTAATTCCTAACACACCCAGTTTATTATTTGATTTAATCCTATTTAATACCACATCTGAACCATGATTGTTAAAGCCCAATCTATTTATAAGTGCCTGGTCTTCTACTAATCTAAAAACTCTAGGTTTACTATTCCCATATTGTTTTAAAGGTGTAATTGTACCAACTTCTACCAATCCAAATCCCAACTTAAATAAAGGGTTGTAGACTTCAGCATTCTTATCAAAACCTGCCGCTATCCCGATGGGATTGTTCAATTCTTTGTTAAAAATTTTTGTCTTAAAAATAGGATCATTTTTATGTTCATCAAAGATATTGGAAACTAGGTTGAGTTTGAGTGACTGTATTGCTAAAAAGTGAGCTCGTTCAGGATCTATTTTAAATATTAAAGATCTTAAATTTGAAAACATTATTTTAATTTATTCGTTATAAGCTCTTTAGTTTCGTTTACACCAAAAAAACTTATGAAAAAACCCATTCTTGGACCATTTTCATCACCAAAAACAACCTCATAAATTAACTTAAACCAGTCTCTTAGTTTATCAGCATATCCATTTTCTTTGCCAGCTGAATAAATTAAAGTTTGGATTTCTTCAGGTGACATTCCATCATTGCATGTTTCTAAAGTTTTAATTAAAGCTAGAAGAGCTTTTTTTTCACTTTCACTTGGTTTTTTATATTTTTTTTGTGATTTGATTACGTCATTAAAATATTTAATTGCATATCCAACTAATCCATCAAAGATTGGAAAGTTTTCCTCTTGGATATTTGGTTTATATTTTTTAACAAATTTCCAAAGTAAATCCTTGCTATCTGCATTACTTGTTTCAACCAAATTAAGCAACATGGAAAAAGTCATAATCATTTCCTCAGTCGGGATTTTGCCTTCATGAACATGCCAGACCGGATTCATTATCAGTTGCTGATCTGTCTGTTTTTTAGATTTTTCAATATTATCTAAATATTCGTCTACAGCCTTTGGAACAATTTCATTATATAGTTTTTTTGCCCTCTTTGGATTTTGATACATATATAAAGATAAACTTTCAGGAGATGCATATTTCAACCATTGATCAATAGTAATTCCATTTCCCTTCGATTTAGAAATCTTTTCACCTTTTTCATCTAAAAATAACTCATATGCAAAGCCTGAAGGACTCTTTTTACCAAGCAAGTTGATAATTTTTGTAGATAATATTGCACTTTCAATTAAATCCTTACCATACATTTCAAAGTCAATATCAAGCGCATACCACCTCATAGCCCAGTCAACCTTCCATTGAAGTTTGCAGTTTCCATCTAGAATACTTTTTTCAAGTTTTTTACCTTTGTTGTCGAAAATTATTTGAGATTTTTCTTTATTAATTTCTACAACTGGTATTTCAAGTACATGCCCAGTGTCAGGACATATAGGTAAAAATGGACAATAAGTTTTTTGACGTTCTTTACCTAAGGTTGGGAGTATAATATTCATTATACCATCATAATTATCTAAAATTATTTTTAGTGTTGAGTTAAAGTATCCAGTTTTGTACAAATCCGTTGAACTTTTAAAGCTATATTTAAAGTTAAAACTATTTAAAAATTTCTTTAACATCTCATTATTATGTTCACCAAAACTGTTAAATTTCCCAAACGGGTCTGGAACCTCAGTTAATGGTTTGTGAAGATTTTCATTTAACAAATTTTGGTTAGGAATATTTTCTGGAACTTTTCTTAGACCATCCATATCATCAGAAAATGTTATAATTTCAGTAGGTAAATCTGTTAGTTGCTTTAAAGCATTTACCATCATAGAGGTCCTTGCAACTTCTCCAAAAGTACCTATGTGAGGTAAACCGCTTGGTCCGTATCCAGTTTGTAATGTAATTTTTCCTTTTTTTTCAATGAACGATTTTCTTTCTCTCATCATTTTTTTGGCTTCTACAAAAGGCCACGCACTGGTTTTGTCTAAAACTTCTTTTTTAATCATGAATTGTTCTTTTAAAATCTCAAATTTGTGATTTTATTAATTCTTATAGAGTTGAAATTTATTTACCATAAAATAATGTTCTTTCAAAATGTCTAATTATAAAACGGTATTTTTTACACTTGGAATTTTACAAATAATCTTAGGGGTGTCTATGTTTGTCCCTATAATTGTACAATTTATTTATGCAGAAATTGACTCATCTTTTTTTGGCGCATCAATTGTAACTATAGTTTTTGGGGCACTTTTTTTTTTAACAAATATTGATCATGATAGAAAAGTTAATTTACAACAAGCATTCTTGTTAACATCTTTGTCTTGGTTGAGTGTTGCAGTTTTTGGATCTTTACCATTTATTTTTTCCTCTATGGAAATGTCAATTACAGATGCTTTTTTTGAAAGTATGTCAGGAATTACTACAACAGGCTCAACTATCATATCTAATTTAGAAAATGCACCTAAAGGTATTCTTTTTTGGAGAGCTATTTTGCAATGGTTAGGAGGTATAGGTATAATTGTTATGGCTATTACTCTAATGCCAATAATGAATGTTGGAGGAATGCAATTATTTAAAATTTCCAGTAATGATTCATCAGAAAAAATACTGCCAAAATCTAAAGAGATAGCATTAAGATTAATATATATTTACTCAGCTTTAACTGCAGTTTGTGCTGTTAGTTATTGGATTTTTGGAATGGGAAAATTTGACAGCTTAACTCACTCAATGACAACAATTGCTACAGGTGGGTTCTCAAACTATAACCAGTCTATAGGTTATTTTAATAGCGTTTATATTGAGATTTCCTCAATGGTGTTTATAATTTTAGGAAGTATTCCTTTTATTGCTTATATTAAATTTTTAAGTGGAAATAAAAAAATATTTTTAAATGATGTTCAAATAAAATCATTTTTGAAAATTATAATTTTATCAGTAATTATATTATGTTTTTATTTGTTTCTAACTAGTAATGAAAACTTTTCGTTTAGATCTATATTTTTTAATTCTATTTCTATTTTAACTGGAACTGGTTATGTAAATGCTGAGTTTGATAACTGGGGAAGTTTTCCAATAACTATTTTTCTTGCATTAATGTTCATTGGAGGATGTGCAGGGTCAACAACATGTGGAATAAAGATATTTAGAATTCAAATTCTCTACCTATTCATTTTAAACCAACTTAAAAAAATTATTTATCCAAAAGGAGTTTTTTTAATAAAGTATGACCAAAATTCAGTGGATGAAAAATTTATTGCTTCAGTTATATCTTTCATATTTTTTTATTTTGTAATTTTTTTTATTTTAGCTGCATTATTATCTTTAACTGGTCTTGATTTTATTACTGCTCTTTCTGGAGCCGCAACATCTATCTCAAATGTTGGCCCAGGTTTGGGGCCAATAATTGGACCTAATGGGGATTTTTCGTCGTTACCTGATGTATCAAAATGGGTTTTATCTGTTGGAATGATTTTAGGTAGACTTGAGTTGTTCGCAATACTAGTATTGTTTCTTCCATCCTTTTGGAGAAATTAAATGATTGAGGTAAAAAAACAAACAGTCTCAGAAACTTTTTCAGTATATTTTGATAAAAGGATGCTGAGAATTCTTTTGTTAGGAGCCATCTCTGGTTTTCCTTGGGTTTTAATTGGTAGTAGTCTTAGCCTTTGGCTAAAAGAGGACGGGTTAAGTAGATCAGCAATTGGTTGGGCAGGATTAATTTTTGCCGTTTATGCTTTTAATTATATGTGGGCTCCTCTTATAGATAGGTTGCAAATACCTTATCTCACAAAAAAAATTGGCCATAGACGTGGCTGGATAGTTTTAATGCAGCTTTCAATACTAATTTGCTTAACAATGTGGAGTATAATTAATCCATCTGATAATTTAGCTCTAGTAATTACCATTGGATTAATTATTGCGATCTCATCTGCAACACAAGACATAACAGTAGATGCACTAAGGATAGAACAAATAGGTGAAAATGAAAGTCAATCAATGGCTGCTGGCGCTGCAATGGCAGTTGTAGGTTGGTGGAGTGGATATAAATTAGGTGGTGTAATATCTTTGTTCACTGCAGAATATTTTGAAAATATAGGGATTGCTGATTACTGGCAAACAACTTTTTTAATTTTAGGTGTTGTAGTTATTTTAATGAATATAGGTTTGATGTTTGTTCATGAGCCAATTTCTTTAAATAGAAGTCAGAAACAAAATGAGACCGATCAACTGATACAAAATAAATTAGGCTCACAAAATATTTTGACAAAAGTTATTGCATGGTTAAGTGGAACGATAGGAGGTCCAGTAATAAGTTTTTTTAAAAAAAATGGCTTCTCTATTGCACTTGGTATTCTTGGTTTTGTTTTTTTGTTTAAAATCGGAGAGGCTTTTTTGGGAAGAATGTCAGTAATCTTTTATAAAGAAATAGGATTTTCTAAAGGAGATATTGCGATTTATTCTAAAACTTTAGGATGGATAACAACTGTTATTTTTACATTATTAGGAGGATTATTTGTAATCAGATCAGGAGTAATTAAAGCAATGTTTTTGGCTGGTATTTTAATGGCATCAACAAATTTATTATTTACCGCTCTTGCTTGGACGGGTAAGTCCGAGTTGTTATTTGCATTTGCAGTAATTTTTGATGATATTGCTGCTGCATTTGCAACAGTTGCTTTTGTTGCATTTATTTCGTTGTTGGTAGATAGAACATATACAGCTACTCAATACGCTTTGCTCGCATCAATTGGAACAGCCGGCCGAACAACACTTGCATCATCTTCAGGTGCTTTAGTTGACTGGTTAAATGGAGATTGGGGAATATTTTTTATACTTACAGCAATAATGGTTATTCCTTCTTTAATTTGTCTATGGATTATAAAAAATAAGTTAAAAATAAGTGAAAAATAATTTTTATTTTAAAGAACCTTTTTCAAATATTTACAAATTACCTAACAAACATTCAGAGGTAACATCTCAGATATTATATGGAGAAAGATTTAAAATTTTATCAAAACAAAAAGACTGGATTAAAATAAAATCTTTATATGATAGATACAGTGGTTTTATTAAAAATAAAAATTATGTGAATAAATTAAAAATTTCACACAAAGTCAGTAATATTCAAGCAAATATATTTAATAAACCAAATGTCAAAACTAAAAAAAATTTATATTTTGGATCAAAGTTATCAGCTATCGAGAAAAGAAATGGTTTTGTTAGATTTGAAAAAAACCGATGGGTTAAATTAAAAGACATAAAAAAAATTTCACATAAAGAAAAAGATTTCATTAAAATATTTAAACTTTTTCTAAAAACTAAATATGTTTGGGGCGGTAAAACAAATAAAGGAATCGATTGTTCAGCCCTACTACAAATATTTTTTTATTATAATAATATATTCTATCCACGAGATACTAAAGATCAAATAAAGTATTCTATAAAAAGAAAATCAAAAAAATTTAAAAAGGGAGATATTTTATTTTGGAAAGGTCATGTTGCTATTTGTATTAACTCCAAACAATTAATTCATGCTTATGGCCCTGAAAAAAGAGTAATTAAAATGCCAATAATGAAAACTATTAAAAGGATACTTGATACAGCAAATCTTAAAGTGATAAAAATTTCTAGAATAAATTTCTAAACTCTGCCAAAATCAGGTTTATTTATATCTTGTTTTAATTTAATAATTTTTGATCTCACTCTTTTAGTTTGAATCAATTTTTTTAATATTGATTTATTTTTTTTTAAATTTATGTCTTTTTTGAAAGCTGTTAGATTTTTGATAAATAAATCAATAGCTTTTGAAATATTATTGCTATTGTTAAAAAAAATATCTCTCCACATAATTTCATTTGAAGCTGCTATTCGTGAAAAATCTCTAAGTCCTCCAGCACTAAATTTAATTAAATCATAATTTTGTTTTTTTTCAAAATCTTGTGCTGATTTTACTAAATTATAAGCAATTAAATGAGGTAAATGACTAGTTATGGAAAAGATTTTATCATGTTTTTCAGGTGTCATTACAATAACTTTTGAGCCCATTTTTTTCCAAAAATTATTCAAAATGTTCAAGGTTTTTTTTTTCGTATTTTTTTCTTTTATTAAAATACACCACCTATCTTGAAACATATTTTCATTACCATGCTCTGGACCGCTTACTTCAGAACCTGCAATGGGATGACTTTGGGTCCAACTTATATTTTTTTTCAAATTTTTTTTTATAATTTTTGAAGTCTCTATTTTAGATGATCCAATATCTGTAATTAATGTTTTAGGGGAAATAAAATTATTTATTTTTAGGATAAGATTTTTATATTCACTCATTGGAGTACAAAAAATAATTAGATCGTAATTAATTGCTCCTTTATCAAGCTTGTCAATGACAATACCTGGTAACTTTAATTTTTTTAATTTTGAAATATTTGATTTTGATTTTTCATAAATAAATATTTTTTTAAAAATTTTTTTTTTATGAATACGTCTTAATAAAGAGGATCCTAATAAACCGCATCCAATAATTAAAATATTATTCATTTAATTTAATATTCCTTTTACAGTATTCATAAATTTTAAATTTTCTTCCTTAGACCCTATGGTTAATCTTAATTTATTTTTAATACCATAGCCATCCTCTGTTGACCTTAAGATGATACCTTTTTGTTTCAATTTTTCGTATAGATATTTTGCTGAAATTTTACAATTATCAAAGTTTAGAAATAAAAAGTTTGCCGAAATTTTATTAGAAGAAATATTATAAATCTCAAGAAATTTTTTTAGCTTTTTAGCGTAGAATAAATTATGCTTTACAGATCTACTAATAAATTTTTTGTCTTTAAGCGACTCGGTAGCTGCCAGTTGTGCTACCCCATTAATATTAAATGGTGGTTTAATCACGTTTAAAGCATCTATAATTTTTTTTGATCCATAACCCCAACCTACTCTTAAAGAAGCTAATCCATACATTTTTGAAAATGTTCTTAAAATAAAAACATTATCTCTATTTCTAAATAAATCTAAACCTGAGGTGTAATCGTTATTTTTCATGTATTCTGAATAAGCATCATCAATCACAAGTAAAATATTTTTGTTTAATTTACTTCTTAATTCTAATATTTCATTTTTTGTCAAATAAGTTGCAGTTGGGTTATTAGGGTTAGCAATAAATACTATTTTAGTTTTTCTTGTAATTTTTTTTAAAATCTCTCTTATTGAGACTTTAAAATTTATCTCTCTCGAAAATAAAACTTTGGCACCTACAATTTTTGAATAAATTCTGTACATCAAAAAACTGTATTCTGGAATCACTACTTCATCTTTTGGATTTAAATACAATTGACAAAGCATTTGAATTACTTCATCAGATCCTGCTCCACAAATAATTTTATTAAAATCACAGTTGTATTTTTTTGAAATTGCTTTTCTCAAATCTTGAGACTTTCCGTCAGGATATTTATCTAAAATCATTTTTTTATTTGATATCAGTTTCTTTGCCATTGGGCTGATCCCAAGAGCGGATTCATTAGCTGAAAGTTTAATAACTTTTTTTAGCTTTCTGACCTTTGATTTTCCAGGCTTATAAGCTTCGATATTAAATTTTTTAAATTTTGGAGTAACCATTTTTTTAGTTTATGAGCTCTTTATAGATAAAATTACAAATTTTTATATAGAATAAGATGATTTTTTAAAAATTGACATAATAAATAAGTTCTAGTACAAAAATTATGCGCTGATTTAACTGAATTGCGAGCGCTTAAAAAAAACCGCTAAAATAGTTTTTTTTCTCACAATTCAAATATTAGCTTTGTTATGGATACTGAGAATAATATTAAAACTCTGGTAGTAAAAAAACCTTTAAAGTTAGATTGTGGAAAAACTATTAATGAATTCCCAATCGCATACGAAACTTATGGTTTATTAAACAGAAAAAAAGATAATGCTATTTTGGTTTTTCATGCATTGACTGGTGATCAATTTGTTACTGGCCTAAATCCAATAACCAAAAAAGATGGTTGGTGGTCTTATGCAGTTGGTCCAGATAAAGCAATTGATACCAAAAAATACTTTATTATTTGTGCAAATGTGATTGGTGGATGTATGGGCTCTTTTGGACCAAGCCATGAAGACCCTAATACTGGTAATGCTTTTGGCACAAATTTTCCAGTTATAACTATTAATGATATGGTAAATGCACAATATAATTTGCTTGAACATTTTGGTATAGACAAACTTTTTTCAATCGCAGGTGGCTCAATGGGTGGTATGCAAGTACTTCAGTTTATAAGTAATTTTCCTGATAAAGCTAAGACTGTTATCCCAATTGCATGTACGTCTAGTCACTCAGCACAAAATATTGCATTTAATGAATTAGGAAGACAGGCTATAGCCGCTGATAGTAATTGGAAAGATGGAGATTATTCATCTAAAGATACAATTCCAAATAAAGGTTTGGCTGTTGCAAGAATGGCTGCACATATAACTTATCTTTCAAAAAAAGGTCTCCAAGAAAAATTTGGAAGAAAACTTCAAGAGAGAGAAGATTTGAAATTTGGTTTTGATGCGGATTTTCAGATAGAAAGTTATTTAAGATATCAAGGTTCAGTATTTGTCGACAGATTCGATGCGAATAGTTATCTTTATATTACAAGAGCAATGGATTATTTTGACTTAGCAAAACAATTCAAAGGAAATTTATCTAATGCGTTTAAGGCTACAAAAGCAAAGTTTTTTATAATATCTTTCACATCTGACTGGCTTTATCCAACCCAAGAAAATAAGGATATTGTAATTGCCTTAAATTCTATTGGTGCAGATGTGGGTTTTGTTGAAATAGAGTCTGATAAAGGCCACGACTCTTTTTTATTAGATGTTCCAGACTTTTTAACTGCACTTAAAAACTTTTTAGATAAATCTTACCTAGAAAATTAATTATGAAGAACGAATTTCAAGTAATAGCTGAATTAATAGAAAAAGAGAAAAAAGTATTAGATGTGGGTTGTGGAGACGGGATTTTGATGGAATTTTTGAAAAAGAATAAAAATACAAATATTAGGGGAATGGAGATATCCAAAAGCAAAGTGCAAGAGTGTATAGCTAAAGGATTGACTGTAATTGAAGGTAATGCAGAAAAAGATTTAAAACAATTCCCAGACAAATCTTTTGACTATGTTGTTCTTAGTCAAACCCTTCAAGCTTTTTTAGATCCTGAGCTGGTTATAAATGAACTTTTAAGGGTTGGAAAAAAAGCGATTGTAACTATTCCAAACTTTGGTTATTGGAAAGTCAGATTTCATTTACTCATAAAAGGCACAATGCCAATTACTAAGACATTACCTGATGAATGGTACAATACTCCTAATATTCATATGTGTTCAATAAAGGATTTTTTTAGCTTTGCAAAATCAAGAAACATCAAAATCTTTAAATCTTTGGCTATAAACAATCAGAATGTTTCAATAATAAATCATAGCAATTTAACGATTAAAAATTTTTTTGCAGATCTAGGAATTTTTTTGATAGAAAAATAAAATGAAAATAGAAATAATTTCATGTCTCCAAGATAATTATAGCTATTTAATTATTGATGAGACTAATAATTTAGCATGTGTTGTTGATCCAAGTGAGGCCAGACCAATAATTGATTATCTAAAAAATAAAAATATTAATCTAAAATATATTTTAAATACTCATCATCATTTTGATCATATTGGAGGTAATAAGGAATTAAAAAAAAAATATAATAGTATTGTTGTTGGCTTTAAACATGACTCAGAAAGAATTCCAGAAATTGATATCTGTCTTGAAGACAATGAAATATGGAAAAGTAATAATTTTGTAGCTAAAATAATTCACGTTCCAGGACATACTAAGGGCCATATTTGTTTTCATTTTTATAAAGATAAATTACTATTTACTGGAGATACTCTTTTTTCCCTTGGCTGTGGGAGAATTTTTGAAGGCACCTACGAACAAATGTTTAGTTCTTTAAACAAAATTAAAGCTATGCCTCTTGATACTCAAATTTATTGTGGTCACGAATATACTCTTAATAATTCACAATTTTGTATCAAACATGACTCTGAAAATCTAAATCTTAAAAAAAAAATACAAAATATTCAAATAAAGTTAAAAAATAGCTTGCCCACAATTCCGTCTACTCTTAAAGAAGAATTGGATTGCAATATTTTTTTAAGAGCAAAAGATGTCAAAACCTTTTCAAAACTGCGAGATTTAAAGGATAATTTCTAGTTAATTCGGCTTGACTAAAACTTAGCTACAACTATATTGCGGATACTTAAATAAATATTCATAGTATGTCTTACGCAGTTATAAAAACAGGTGGAAAACAATACAAAGTTAAGTCTGGAGAAATTCTTAAAGTAGAGAAACTCCCAGATTCAAAACCTGAAACAAAAATTGAATTTAATGAAATCCTAGCATATGGGGATGATAATTCTATTGAGGTCGGTGCTCCTTATGTAAGTGGAGCAAAAGTTGAAGCTGATTTAATTAAAAACAGTAAAAATAGAACCATACTAATTTTTAAAAAAAGAAGAAGACACAATTCAAGAAGAAAAAATGGGCATCGACAAGAGTATTCTATGATAAGAATAAATAAAATCTTTTCAAAAGATGGTAAAGTTTTATCTGAAGCTAAAAAAGTTTCTAAGACATCAAAGAAAGAAGAAACTAAAGAAGCAGTAAGTAAATAAAAGGTAAGTTATGGCAACAAAAAAAGCAGGTGGATCATCAAGAAACGGACGAGATAGTGCCGGACGAAGATTGGGTGTTAAAAAATATGGTGGTGAAACAGTCATACCTGGTAATATAATCGTAAGACAAAGAGGAACTAAAATTTTTCCTGGTGAGAATGTAGGCATGGGTAAAGATCATTCTATTTTTTCAGTAGTTAAAGGCAAAGTTGTATTCAAAAAATCAAAAGCAGATAGAACTTTCGTTTCAGTAAAACCCAATTAATAGTACAACCAAAGTAGATGTTGTATTATGAAATTTTTAGATCAAGTCAAAATTTATATTAAAGCTGGTAACGGCGGAGATGGATCCCCTAGTTTCAGAAGAGAAAAATATGTTGAATTTGGAGGTCCAGATGGTGGAGACGGCGGTAAAGGCGGATCAATAGTTTTAAAGTCAGAGGAAAATTTAAATACGTTAATTGATTATCGATATCAGCAGCATCATAAAGCAGAAAGAGGTGAAAATGGTGCAGGACAAAATAGGACTGGAAAAAGTGGTGATGATTTAGTTCTTAAAGTTCCTCTCGGTACACAAGTCTTTGAAGAAGACAATAAGACATTACTTTTTGATTTTAGTAGAAAAGGAGAGGAATTTATTGCAGCAAATGGTGGTAAAGGTGGTCTTGGAAATACCAGATTTAAAAGTTCGACAAATAGAGCTCCAAGAAAATTTACTAAAGGAATTGTTGGAGAGGATTTTACAATATGGCTACAACTAAAAACAATCGCAGACATTGGTATAATTGGTTTACCGAATGCGGGTAAGTCAAGCTTGCTCGCCGCACTTACAAATGCAAATCCAAAAATAGCAAATTACAGATTTACTACATTAAATCCTAATCTTGGTGTTGCTTCTTATGATGACAAAGAAATTACAATTGCGGATATACCTGGATTAGTTGAAGGAGCACATGAGGGTGTAGGTCTAGGGATTCAATTTTTAAAACACATTGAAAGATGTAAATCGCTTTTACATTTAATTGACATTACAAATATTGATCTCAATGAATCTTACGATCAAGTCAAAAATGAATTAAAAAGCTATAGCTCTAAATTATTAGATAAAAAAGAGCTTATAGTGCTAAATAAAATTGATCTAATTGATGAGAATACTGCAAAAGAGGTAATTGATCTTTTTTCCAAAAATAAAAAATGTGAGATATTGACTATGACAACTTTAGAAAAAAGTTCTATATCTAAAATAAAGGCTAAACTTTTATCTTATGTATCTTAAAAATTCTAAAATAATTGTTGTGAAAATTGGTTCTTCACTAATTGTAGATAAAAATAAAAAAATTAGAAAGAAATGGCTATTAAGTTTTGCAAAAGATATCAAAAAATTAAAGGATAGAAATCAAAAAGTTGTAATTGTGAGTTCAGGTGCAATAGCTCTTGGTTGTAAAAAAATGAATTATAACAAAAAAAATATTAAACTAGATCAAAGTCAAGCTATTGCATCTATAGGTCAAATTGAGTTAATGAATTTATTTTCACAAACATTTGCTAGATTTAAACTTTACATTTCCCAAATACTTCTTACTCTTGAAGATACAGAGGAAAGAAGAAGATCTTTGAATGCTAAAAGGACTTTTGAAAATTTGTTTGACTTAGGATTTATCCCAATAGTAAATGAAAATGACACTATAGCTACAACAGAAATAAAGTATGGAGATAACGACAGGTTGGCATCTAGAGTTACACAAATTACAAACGCAGATACCTTAATTCTTCTTTCTGATGTTGATGGACTTTACACAAAAAACCCAAAAATTTTTAAAGACGCAAAATTACTTAAGATAGTAAAAGATTTAAAAAAAGATTTAAGCAATGTAAATATTAAAGGTATGAATGAGTTTGGTAGTGGAGGTATGCAAACTAAGATTGAAGCTGCAAAAATTTGTCAACTAGCAGGTAGTAGTATGGTCATTGCAAATGGGCTACATAATAACCCAATCACAAAAATAATTGAGCAAAATAAGTGTACCTGGTTTAGTCCTAAGGTCTCAAAACTTGACGCGAGAAAAAAATGGATAATTAGCTCGATAGCACCAAAAGGAGAAATAATTATTGATGATGGAGCAAAAAAAGCTCTACGATCAGGCAAAAGTTTACTAGCTGCTGGAATAAAAAAGATTTCAGGAAAATTTAATAAAGGGGATCATATAAAAATTTTGGATAAGAAGAATGTTGAATGTGCCAGAGGATTAAGTTCATTCACTTCTGATGAGATAGTTAAAATTATGGGTCATCATTCAAATCAAATTGAAAAATTATTAGGTTATGTATCTAAATCGGAAGTAATTCATAAAGATGATATGGTGGAAGTTTAAATGATCAAATATATGAACTTAGTTGGCAGAAAAGCAAGGAAAGCTTTTGAACAGAAAATTGATACAAAAATCAAAAATAAAGTATTAAATAAATACGCAGAATTATTAGGTAATGAAAAAAAATTAATACTTAAGCAAAACTTAAAAGATGCAAATTACGCCAGAAAAATAGGTATTAAAAATCATTTAATTAGTAGACTTTTAATAAATGAAACTAAATTAAAAGATATTCAAAATTCAATTATTAAAATTGCAAAATTAAAAGATCCAGTCGGAAATACTTTAGAAAAATGGAAAAGGCCTAATGGTTTGAATATTAGTAAAATATCAATACCTATAGGGGTAATTGGAGTTATTTACGAGAGTAGGCCAAACGTCACCTCAGACGTAGCTAGTCTATGCTTTAAATCAGGAAATCCAGTAATTTTGAAAGGTGGCTCAGAAGCAATAAATACTAATAGAATTTTAGCAAAGATTTTTCGAAAAGCACTTAAAGTTAATAAAGTTGACGAAAACTTTATTCAATTCATTGATACAAAACAGAGAAGAGTAGTGGATATTATGCTATCAGGTATGAAAAAATATATTGATGTAATTATTCCACGAGGTGGAAAAAATTTAGTAAAAAGAGTTCAAGATTTATCTAATGTACCCATTATTGGGCACCTTGAAGGACTTTGTCATACATATGTTGATAAAGATGCAACTTTAACTATGGCAAAAAAAGTTGTTTATAATGCAAAATTAAGAAATACAAGTATTTGCGGTGCAACAGAAACCATTCTGATTCATAAAAAAGTTGCAAAAGAATTTTGTAATCCAATTTTGAGCGAGCTACAAAATAAAAATTGTAAAATATATGGAGATAAGTTTTTAAAAAAGTATTACAAAGGGAAATTATTGCCAGCTAAAGAAAAAAATTGGTCTACAGAATATTTAGCACCTGTAGTATCAGTAAAAATTGTAAATAATCTTGATGAAAGTATTGATCATATAAACAAATATGGAACAATGCATACAGATTGTATAATTACAAATAATAAAAAAACAGCCAAAAACTTTTTAAGAAATATTAAAAGCTCAATTGCTATGCATAATACATCAACTCAATTTGCTGATGGTGGAGAATTTGGATTCGGTGGAGAAGTAGGAATTTCTACAAATGTATTACCTCCAAGAGGACCTGTAGGATTAAATCAATTAGTTTCTTATAAATATGAAGTTACGAGTAAAGGAAAAACAAGAAAATAAATTGAATACTAAAAAAATCAAAATCGGGGTTCTGGGAGGTTCTTTTGATCCTGCACATAAAGGACACTTGGCAATATCTAAAGAGGCAAAAAAGAGATTTCAACTTCAGAATATAATCTGGGCTATAACAAAAAAAAATCCCTTTAAAGCTGAAAGTGAAACAACGGTTTTAAAAAGAATTAAAGGATGTAGACGTATTATTGGCTCAAATTCATTTATAAAAGTAAAATTTTATGAAAACTTAATCAAATCAAACAAAACCATTGATCTCATCAACCATTTAAAAAAAAATAAAAATATTGAAATCTATTTTTTAATGGGTGCAGATAATTTAATTAGCTTCCACAAGTGGCATAAGTCGAAATTAATTTCACAAAAATGCAACATTTTAGTATTTGATCGTCATGGATATAAAAAAAATTCATTAAAATCAAAGACATTTAAGCAACTTAATAAAGAGGTACTTAAATTTATTGAATTTAAAAAAGTCAACATTTCATCTTCTCAATTAAGAAAAATTTGATAGTCTAAATCTAATTAATGGATAAAATTTCAGATCTTAAAAAGATTGTAATCAATACCCTCGATCTTAATAAAGCACAGGACATAATAACAATTGATTTAAAAGATAAGAGCTCAATGGCTGATTATATGATTATTGCCAGCGGCACCTCTTCAAGACATATTCAATCATTATCAGAACAAGTTTTAGAAAAGTTAAAAAAAAATGGAGTTCCAGATTCTAAGATTGAGGGTAAACAAAGTAATGAATGGAAATTAGTTGATGGTATAGATTTAATTGTTCATATTTTTCATCCTGAAAAAAGAAAATTTTATGAACTTGAGAAAATTTGGTCAGAATTTATTCCAAAAGAAAAAGTTATGATATGAAACTATTTAAAACATATTTAATAATTTTTTTATCTGTTTTTTTCTTAAATAGCAGCGTAAATACAGCTGAGATTGATATTTATAAAAAAATTGATCTTTTTGGTGAAGTCCTAGAAAAAATAAATAAAGAGTACGTAGATGAGGTAAATCAGTCTGAAAGTATGGATTCGGCTATCAATGGTCTCCTTCAATCTCTTGATCCTTACTCCGCATATATGTCACCAAAAATTCTTGAACAAATGCAAACAGAGACAAGTGGTGAATTTGGAGGTTTGGGTATTGAAGTAAGTATGGAAGCTGGTGTAGTTAAAGTAATATCACCGATAGATGATACACCTGCTTCAAAGGCAGGATTAAAAGCTGGAGACTACATTGTAAAAATAAATAATATTCAAGTTCAAGGCAAATCCTTGGCTGAAGCTGTTGATTTGATGCGGGGACCAGTTGGTTCTGGAATAGAATTAACCGTAAGGCGAAGAGGAGAAAAAAAAGCACTAACATTTAATATTGTTAGAGAAATAATAGAAATTCAATCAGTCAAATCTGAAATTTTAGAAAATAATATAGGATATATAAGACTTACATCATTTAATGAAAATAGTAGCAATCAAATTGAAAAACAGGTTAAAAAATTAAAAAAAAATAAAAGTGTAAATGCATTTATTTTAGATTTAAGGAATAATCCTGGAGGACTATTGTCTCAAGCTATAACCATCTCAGATTTTTTTTTAGATAATGGGGAGATAGTATCTACAAAAAGTAGAAAAAAATCAGAAAATAGAAAATGGTTTGCTAAAAAAGGAGATATTACAGATGGAAAAACATTGTTGGTATTGATTAATTACGGTTCAGCCTCTGCCTCTGAAATAGTAGCGGGTGCATTAAAGGACCACAAAAGAGCAATAATTGTTGGAGAAAACAGTTATGGAAAAGGATCTGTACAATCTATCATTCCACTTAAAAATAAAGGTGCTATACGATTAACTGTTGCAAAATATTATCTGCCGTCTGGAAAGTCTATTTCTGAGATTGGGGTCAGACCTGATATTGAAATCAATGAAGATGGAGATGATTTTAAGATAAAGAGTGACACAGACAATCAACTAAGTTACGCCATTAAGTTACTCAACGGATAACATGGATAAGAAATATAGTAGCTTACCACTAAGAAGTGGTGTGGGAATTGTAGTTTTAAATGAAGAAAACAAAGTATTTGTAGCTAAGAGAATTGATAATCCAAAAGATTTTTGGCAGATGCCTCAGGGAGGAGTTGACTCTGGTGAAGATTTTTTAAAGGCTGCTTATAGAGAGCTAGAAGAGGAAACTAGTATTAGAAGTGTTAAACTTATTAAAGAGTTAGATGGCATGATAACTTATGAACTTCCAGAACGTCTACTAGGTATTATTTGGAAGGGTAAATATAGAGGGCAGAAACAAAAATGGTTTCTAATGAGATTTACTGGTGAGGATAAGGAAATTAATATTAAAACACATCATCCAGAGTTTTTAGATTGGAAATGGATAGAGCTAGATCAACTAACTAAAGTAGTAGTAGATTTTAAGTTGCATGTATACAAAGAAGTACAAAAAAAAGTTGAAAAATTAATCTAATTGAGTGTTTTTAAAACTTCGATTTTCTGATCAATTAAATACCTAGACTGGTCACTTATTTTTTCCTTACCAGATTCTTCCTCAGCTTGTTTCAATAAATCTTGTTGTTTGGATTTATCCATATCAGCAATATTAAATATGGAACTAGTTAGAATTGAAAGATTATTATTTTTAAATTCAACAATGCCATCTTCAATATAATAACTTTCATTACCTGATTTTGATAAAATTTTAATAATTCCAGGCTTTAAAAAAGAAATAATAGAAATATGATCTTTTAATATTCCCATTTCTCCTTCATAGGCAGGTACAACAACTTCGGAAACGTCATCTTTTACTAAAAAAGATTTTTCTGGATTTACAATTTCAATCTTAAATTCTTCGCTCATTAAGCAGCCGCTTCTTTTTCCATTTTCTTAGCTTTTTCAATTGCTTCCTCAATAGTACCAACCATATAAAATGCTGCTTCTGGTAAATGATCATATTCACCTTTACAAATAGCATCAAAACCTTTGATGGTTGATTCTAAATCAACTAATTTTCCAGGTGAACCAGTAAAAACTTCAGCTACAAAAAACGGTTGAGATAAAAATCTTTGAATTTTTCTGGCTCTAGCAACTACTAATTTATCCTCTTCAGATAATTCATCCATACCAAGAATTGCAATAATATCTTGAAGAGACTTATAAGATTGTAATATTTTTTGGACATCTCTTGCTACCTTGTAGTGTTCTTCTCCCACAACTCTTGGGTCCAAAATTCTGGATGTAGAATCTAATGGATCAACAGCTGGATAAATACCAATTTCAGCGATCTGTCTTGAAAGTACAGTCGTTGCATCCAAGTGTGCAAACGAAGTCGCTGGAGCTGGATCAGTTAAGTCGTCAGCTGGTACATAAATTGCTTGAACTGATGTAATTGAACCCTTGTTTGTTGTTGTAATTCTTTCCTGTAGATTTCCCATGTCTGTAGCTAGTGTTGGTTGATATCCAACTGCAGACGGAATTCTTCCTAATAATGCAGAAACCTCTGAGCCTGCTTGAGTAAACCTAAAAATGTTATCAACAAAGAAAAGAACGTCTTGACCTTCTTGATCTCTGAAATACTCAGCTACCGTTAAACCTGTAAGCGCAACTCTTGCTCTTGCTCCTGGGGGCTCGTTCATCTGTCCATAAACTAATGCAGCTTTAGATCCAGGACCATCTTTTTTTATTACTCCAGAGTCCATCATCTCATGGTAAAGGTCATTTCCTTCTCTAGTTCGTTCACCTACTCCTGCAAAAACTGAAAATCCTCCGTGAGCTTTTGCAACGTTATTAATTAATTCCATAATTAAAACTGTTTTACCTACTCCAGCTCCACCAAATAATCCAATTTTTCCACCTTTTGCATAAGGTGCTAACAGGTCAATAACCTTTATACCAGTTACAAGAATTTCTGTTTCAGTTGACTGATCATTAAATTCAGGGGCTGCTCTATGAATTGGCCAACTTTCTTTTGTTTTAACTTCGCCTCTTTCATCTATAGGCTCACCAATTACATTGATAATTCTTCCAAGAGTTTCAGGTCCAACAGGTACTTGGATAGGAGCATTAGTATTCATTACTTCATCACCTCTTTTTAATCCTTCAGTAGCATCCATTGCAATTGTTCTAACTGTTGTTTCACCTAAATGTTGAGCAACCTCTAAAACTAACCTGTTATCTCCATTTTTACATTCCAATGCTGTTAGAATTTCTGGAAGTTCTCCGTCAAATTTTACATCAACTACTGCTCCAATAACTTGTGTGATTATTCCTTTGCTCATAATTATAAACTTTCTGCTCCTGATATGATTTCTATTAGTTCTTTTGTAATTGCTGCCTGACGACTTCTATTATATTGGATAGTAAGTTTGTCAACCATTTCACCTGCGTTACGGGTTGCATTGTCCATTGCACTCATCCTTGATCCTTGTTCGCTAGCTGAATTCTCTAACATTGCTTTAAATATTTGTGTTGAAATATTTTTTGGCAATAAATTACTTAAAATCTCATCTTCATCTGGTTCAAATTCGTAACTTTCCTCTGAAGTATTATCTTCACTATCTTCACTGTTTAGAGGAATTATCTGTTGGGCCTGAGGAATTTGAGTAATTACGTTTTTAAATTGATTATAAAAAATAGTACATATATCAAACTCACTACTCTCAAATTTATCTATTACTATCTTGCCAACTTTGTCAGCATCAAAATAATTAGCATTTTTTGACTCCTTGAAAGAAATATTCTCAATAATTTTATCGCCATACATTCTCTTTAACTGATCATTTCCTTTTGAGCCTATAGTTATTATTTTAAGTTCTTTTCCCTCGCTTAAAATTTTAGAGAAATAACTTTTAGCTTTTTTAATTATATTAGAATTGAAACCTCCACATAATCCTCTATCCGATGTCATTACAACACATAAATGAATCTTATCATTTCCTGTCCCTGATAAAAGTTTTGGAGCATTTTCTTTATCTGATATTCCACTAGACAAATTTAAAATAACATTATTCATTTTTTCTGAATAAGGCCTTCCTTTTTCTGCACTTTCTTGAGCTTTTCTAAGTTTCGCTGCAGCAACCATTTTCATAGCCTTTGTAATTTTCTGTGTAGACTTAACACTCGCTATTCTTTTTTTTAAATCGTCTAGACTTGCCATTTATTATTATGATTTAAAGTTTTGTTTAAGTTGAGTAATTACTTCTATTAATAGTTTTTCTTTGTCTTCTTCAAGTTTTCCAGAACTTTGGATAGAGTTAATTATTTCAGGCTTATCAGATTTACATTTTTCAATTATTTTTGCTTCGAACTCTGCAATATCTTTCAAATCTATATCATCCAAATAACCTTTAACTCCACAAAAAACAGATACTACTTGCTCTGCGACCGTCAGTGGTGAATATTGTTTTTGTTTTAAAAGTTCTGTTAATTTTGAACCTCTATTAAGTAGTTGTTGGGTAGACGCATCTAAATCTGATCCAAATTGAGCAAAAGCTGCCATTTCTCTGTACTGAGCTAACTCAAGTTTCATGGAGCCTGATACTTTTTTCATAGCTTTTGTTTGAGCTGAAGACCCAACCCTCGATACAGACAATCCAACGTTAATTGCTGGTCGAATACCTTGGTTAAAAAGCTCTGTTTCTAAAAATATTTGGCCATCTGTAATTGAAATAACATTTGTTGGAATAAATGCAGAAACATCACCTCCTTGTGTTTCAATTATTGGAAGTGCAGTTAATGAACCTCCACCATGTTCATCACTAAGTTTTGCAGCTCTTTCTAATAATCTACTGTGCAGATAAAATACATCTCCTGGGTAAGCTTCTCTGCCTGGAGGTCTTCTTAAAAGAAGAGACATTTGTCTATATGCAACAGCTTGTTTCGATAGATCATCGTAAATAATTAAGGCGTGCATTCCATTATCCCTAAAATATTCACCCATTGCGCAACCTGTATAAGGAGCTAAAAATTGTAATGGCGCTGAGTCTGATGCTGTAGCAGCAACAATAGTTGTGTATTCCATTGCTCCAGCTTCTTCTAAAGTTTTTTGAATTTGTCTTACTGTTGATCTTTTTTGACCTACTGCAACATAGATACAATATAATTTTTGTTTCTCATCACCTGACTCGTTAATTTTTTTCTGATTTATAATCGCATCGACAGCAACAGCAGTTTTACCTGTCTGTCTGTCTCCAATAATTAATTCTCTTTGACCTCTTCCGATTGGCACTAAACTATCAATTGATTTTAATCCAGTTTGCATTGGCTCACTAACTGATTGTCTCGGGATAATACCAGGGGCTTTAACTTCTACTCTTGTTTTTTTAACACTTTTATCGAGCGCTCCTTTTCCATCAATTGGATTTCCAAGACCATCAACCACTCTACCCAAAAGTTCTTTTCCTACTGGTGTATCGACAATGTTTCCTGTTCTTTTAACAATATCACCTTCTTTAATGTTTCTATCATCACCAAAAATTACAACACCAACATTTTCACTTTCCAAGTTAAGAGCCATACCTTTTGAACCATCGGCAAACTCAACCATCTCGCCAGCCTGAACATTATCTAAGCCATAAATTCTAGCAATACCATCTCCAACAGATAATATCTGGCCAACTTCAGTAACCTCTGTTTTTTCACCAAAATTTTTAATTTGTTCTTTTAATATTTTTGTAACTTCTGAAGGATTAATTTCCATTTATGCCTCTATCATTCTGTTTTCAATTTGTTGTAATTTATTTTTAATTGAGGTGTCAACCATAGTGCTTCCGACTTGAAATACTAAACCTCCTATTAAACTTTTATCATATTTGTAGTTTAATTTTATTTTTGAGCTAAAATTTTTAGTGAGCTCATCTGTAATTTTGGTTATTTCATCATTAGATAATTCTTTTGCTGATTTTAATTCTGCCTTAAGTTCACCTCTCTTTTTTGAACATATCTCAACAAAACTTTTAAGAATTCTTTCTAAAAAAAAGAACCTTCTTTTTTGAACTAAAAAATTTAAAAAATTTTTGAATAAAGTTTCAAATTTATAATTTTCTGAAATTGAATTTGTAATCTTTAATAAATTATCCTGTTTTATTGTTGGATCTTTGATTAGATTTTTAAAGTCATCACTTGTATTTATCAATTCTAAGACAGATGAACACTGTTCCTCGATTTGAGTCAAAATATTGCTCTCGTTGGATAGCTCATAAAGTGCAAGTGAATATCTTTCAGCTGAAGTTATTGAAAATCCCGTGTCTTTGCTCAACTTTGTTCCTCTATAATGTTGAAGATTAAATTAAAATCAGGCTTTAATTAGCATATGACCTTTATGTCTTCAAGTAACCGATTTGTAAAAAAGGTGGTTTTTTGACCATTAATTGAAATTTATAGGGTCAACATCAACTGAAAGTTTTATTCCAGCTGCAAATTTATAATTTGGAATAATTTTTGCAATTGAGTTTTGTACTTTCATTGATTTAATTCCTCTTATTAACAATCTAACTCTAAATTTTCTCTTTAATCTAAATATGGGCGCATTTACTGGGCCCAATACTCTTCCTTCAATTTTAGTTTCTATAAAATTTTTAAATCCTAAAGCCTCTGTTTCTAATTTATGCTCATTTTCACCTGTAAGAATTAGTGCGATAAATCTTTGAAAGGGTGGAAGTCCATTTTTTTTTCTAATCTCTAACTCTCTATCTAGAAAAATATTAGGATTTTTATTAGTAATATCATCTATCATCTTTGTATCATGGTTATATGTTTGAAAATAAACTGTTGCTGGTTTTCCTGTTCTTCCCGCTCTTCCTGAAAGTTGATGATAAAGTTGTAAATTCTTTTCAGCTCCTCTCAAATCATGTCCTTGTGATGAAAGATCGATGTCAACAACTACAATACAATTTAAACTTGGAAAATGAAATCCTTTTGAAATTAATTGAGTTCCAACTAGAATATTAGTTTCATTTTTAATAATTTTATTCAATTTATCCATTGAGTCTTTTTTATTCATTGTATCACTTGAAAAGATTTCAATTTTCTTATCTGGGAATTTTCTTTTTACTTCATCTGATATTCTTTCAACGCCAGGGCCACTAAAAATAAATTCACAATTTCCTTCTTTAGAACATTCTCTTTTTAAATGAGATTTATATCCACAATAATGACAAAGCAAATTACCTTTATTTTTATGATAAACTAAATTGATACTACAGTTTGGACATGAAAAGCTTGTATAGCATTTATTGCATAATACATTTGGTGAAAATCCGCGTCGGTTTAAAAAAAATAAAACCTGATCTTTTTTTTCTAAATGAGAATTTACTTTTTTAATAATTTCATTTGATAACCACGATTGTTTTTCCAACTTAGAATTATTTAAATTTATAATTTCATAATTTGGAAGAGAAGCATTTTTATATCTCTTTTCTAATCTAGATAAACCATACTTTCCTTTTTTTACATTTTCATATGTTTCAACAGACGGAACTGCAGTTATAAGATTTATTGGAATATTTTCAAATGATGCTCTGGCTATTGCCATATCTCTCGCATTATAAGTTATCCCCTCATCTTGCTTAAATGACTGATCATGTTCCTCATCAACAATAATTATTCCAAGTTTTTTGTATGGTAAAAATAAAGATGATCTTGCTCCAATTATAACCTGAATTTTTCCATTAGAAATTCCATTCCATATTATTTCTTTTTTCTTTTTAGATATTCCTGAATGCCATACAGCTGGATTAAAACCAAAATATTCAACAAATTTTTGCTCGAACTGACCCGTTAGTCCTATTTCTGGAAGTAATATTAAGCCTTGAAAACCCTTCTTTATCAGAGATTTTAACGCCTCAAAATAAACAAAAGTTTTTCCAGAGCCAGTTGTACCTTGTAACACATGTACTCTAAATTTATTGTTTAATACAACCATTTCCTTAAGGGATTTTTTTTGATCTTCTGAAAGTTTTATTGAATTGCTTTTTATGTTGCTTTCAAAAACTTTAAAATTATTTTTTATATTATCCTCAATTGCATTATTGCTCAACAGCATCAATTTTAAAGCCATGCCCTTTGGAATAATGTTATATTCTGAAAACCAATTTAAAAAGTTTATAGTTGTTTTTTTAAGTGGTTTAACTTTTAATTTCTTAAAAACTTTTTTTAATTTGAATTTTTTTTGTTCATTATCTTCTAATTTATCCCATACCACCCCAGTAAGTTTATTTTTACCAAAGGGAACTGATACATATTCACCAATTTTTAAATCTAAATCACTTTCATATGTGAATGGATAATTAAATATATTTGGTAATAGAATCGGATATTTCATATTTTATAATATGAAAAAAAATTAAGAGTGTATCGCTCTTTTATCTACTGATAAAGCTGCCTCTTTTACTGCTTCTGAAAAAGTTGGGTGAGCATGACATGTACGTGCTATGTCCTCTGAACTAGCTCCAAATTCCATAGCAACACCAATTTCAGCAATTAACTCACCAGCATGTGGCCCTATTATATGAGCACCCAATACTTTATCTGTTTTTTCATCAGCTAAAATCTTCACAAATCCTTCTGCATCATCAATAGCTTTAGCTCTTGAGTTTGCCATAAATGAAAATTTTCCAACTTTATATTTCATTTTAGAATTTTTTAATTGTTCCTCAGTTTTTCCAATCGCCGCAACTTCTGGAGTGGTATATACAACACCTGGAATAGTATCATAATTGACATGCCCTGATTGTCCCGCAATGTTTTCAGCAACAGCTATACCTTCATCTTCAGCCTTGTGTGCAAGCATGGGTCCTGATATCACATCACCGATTGCATATACACTCTCTAAATTTGTTTTAAATGATTTATCAGTTTTAATTCTTTTTTTGTCATCCAGTTCAACTCCAACAGTTTCTAAATTTAAGCCCTCAGTATTTGCCTTCCTACCAACAGAAATCAAAACTACATCACAATCTAAATTATTTTTATTTCCCTCTTTATCAATAGTAGATACTGTTACCCCTGATTTATTTTTTTTAATTGTTTCAACTTTATTTTGCATATTAAACTTTATGCCTTGTTTTTTTAGAATTTTCATAAATTCTGATGATATTTCTTTATCCATACCTGGAGTGATGTGATCTAAAAATTCTACCACCTGTACTTCGGAACCCAGTCTTGACCAAACCGATCCCATTTCTAATCCAATATAACCACCACCTACAACAACCAGTTTATTTGGAACTTTTTCAAGCTTTAATGCACCAGTCGAAGAAACTATTTTTTGCTCATCTATTTCAATTCCTGGTAAAGAAGTAGCTACAGATCCTGTTGCTATTATAGTTTTTTCAGATTGTATAATGGTCTCTTTATTTTCATTATCTTTAATTGAAATTTCGTTTTGAGACTTGAAACTACCATAACCTTTGAAATAAGTTACTTTGTTTTTTTTAAATAAAAATTCGACCCCCTTTGTAAGAACAGTTACGGCTTTATCTTTACTTTTCATCATTTTATCCAGATTTAGCTTAACATCTCCTACTTCTATTCCTTTATTAGCCAAACCTTTTACTTTATGAAATTCCTCAGATAAATTTAGCAAACTCTTTGAAGGTATACATCCAACATTTAAACAAGTGCCTCCTAAAGAACCTCTAGACTCTATGCATGCTGTCTTTAATCCTAGTTGAGAAAGCCTAATCGCACAAACATATCCCCCAGGACCACCACCAATAACAACTGCTTGAAATTTTTCTGACATCTAAATATCCAAAAACAACCTTCTCGGGTCCTCTAAATTTTCCTTTATCATTTTAAGAAACGAAACTGACTCTTTTCCATCAATAATTCTATGATCATATGACAATGCTAAATACATTATTGGTCTTATTTTAATTTCTCCATCAACAACTACTGGCCTTTCAACAATATTGTGCATACCTAGAACCCCTGATTGTGGAAGATTTAAAATAGGTGTTGAGAGCATAGACCCATAAACACCACCATTACTTATTGTGAATGTTCCTCCTTGAAGATCCTCAATTACTAATTTTCCATCCTTCGCCTTTTCAGAAATTTCTTTAATATTTTTTTCAATATCTGCAAAAGATAACTCATCTGCATTTCTTAAAACTGGTACAACTAAACCTTTATCAGTTCCAACTGCAAAACTAATATTGTAATAATTTTTATAAACTATCTCATCCCCATCAATTTCTGCATTCACTGCTGGAAAATTCTTTAAAGCAACAACACATGCTTTTACAAAAAATGACATAAAGCCAAGTTTAATATTATATCTAGATTGAAAATCTTCCTGATTTTCTTTTCTCATTTCCATAATATTTGTCATGTCTACTTCGTTGAATGTTGTTAGTAAGGCTGCATTTTCTTGAGCTTGCTTTAATCTTTTAGCAATAGTTTGTCTAAGTCTGGTCATCTTGATTCTTTCTTCTTGACCATATTGAATTTTTCTCTCAGAAGGTTTTGGGTTTGTTCCCATCATACTTATCAGGTCACCTTTTAGAACTTGTCCATCTTTTCCAGAGCCTTGAACAGAAGCTAAGTCTATTTTGTTTTCAGCAACAATTTTTCGAACAGCTGGTGACAATGTTTGGTTCTGAATATTATTAATAACTGGTGCTGCCTCTTCAACTTCATCAGTTAATACTAAAGGTCTTTCACTTTGCTCTTCTACTTTCAAAGTCTCCTCAAAAACTTTAGGTTCTTTTTTAATTGGGTCTAATTTAATCACATTATTTTCACTAGGTTTAATCTCCTCTTTTTTAACTTCTTCATTCTTTTTAGGGCTAGGTTTAACACCACTACCGTTTTCAGAAACAGAACCCAATAAAGCTCCCACTTTAACTACTGACCCATCTTTAGAATTTATTTCAGTTAATACACCTGTTATTGGAGAGGGGACTTCTAAATTTACTTTGTCTGTTTCAAGTTCAACTATTGGTTCGTCTGCATCAACAGTATCCCCTGCATTTTTTAACCATTTAGCCACTGTTGCTTCAGTGATACTCTCGCCAAGTGCAGGAACTACAATTTTTTCACTCATTACAATTTATTCAAAAACCTTATTTATTATTTCTTGTTGTTGAGAATTGTGCCTTTTAGCATATCCGGTTGCTGGACTTGCATCGGGGCTTCTTCCTATATAAGAAATTTTGTTATTATTAGCCTTTAAACTATCTAATGTCCATTGGATATAATCTCTAACTGAAAACCAGGCGCCCATATTTTTAGGTTCTTCTTGGCACCAGAAAAAATTAGCTTTTTTTGCATATGGTTTTAGCTCATTTGCAAGAGCTTTTGCAGGAAAAGGATATAGTTGTTCGACTCTAAAAATAATCACATCATCTTTTTTAATTTTTTCTCTAGCGTTCAATAAATCAAAATATATTTTTCCAGAACATAAAATTACTTTTTTTATCTTTGAGCTATCTTTCAGCTTAATAAAACCATCTGCTTTCGGATCAATCGCGTGATCCCATAATATTCTATGAAACGAATTTTCTTTATTAAAATCATTTAAATTGGAAACGCAGAATTTGTTTCTTAATAGAGATTTTGGTGTCATAATTATTAATGGTTTTCTAAAATCTCTATGCATTTGTCTTCTTAAAGCATGAAAATAATTAGCAGGGGTAGTACAATTTAATACTTGCATATTATCATTCGAGCACAGTTGTAAAAATCTTTCTAATCTTGCCGAGGAATGTTCAGGTCCTTGTCCTTCATAAGCATGTGGTAATAACATCACTAATCCAGAAGCTCTATTCCACTTTCTTTCTCCTGATGCTATAAATTGATCTATTACAACTTGTGCACCGTTAGCAAAATCTCCAAATTGAGCTTCCCACAAAGTTAATGTATCGGGCTCAACTAAACTATATCCATATTCAAATCCCAAAACAGCAAGTTCAGATAAAAAACTATCAACGACTTCAAAATTTTTTTGTTTACTAGAAATATTGTTTAATGGAATATATCTAGAATTATCAATCTGATCTCTTAAAACTGAATGTCTTTGACTAAATGTTCCTCTACCAGAGTCTTGACCAACTAGCCTAACTGGGTAACCCTCTTCAAGTAAAGAGCCAAAAGCTAGCGCTTCTGCTGTAGACCAATCAATATCAAAACCTTTATCTACTGAATTTTTTCTAATATTCAAAATTTTGGAAATAGTTTTATGAATATTAATTTCAGCAGGTATGGTATTAATTCTATCTGATATTTCTTTAAGTTTGTATTCATCAAAACCAGTCACACCTCTTTTATCTTTGCCTTTGGATGGTTTGTATCTAGACCATGAGCCCTCAAACCATTCTATTTTAGGTTTATAATCTTTTGCACTTTTATATTGTTCGTCCAATAAATCTTTAAATCCTTTGACATTTTGGTCTAAAAGATTTTGGGTAATTGAATTTTCATTAACTAACTTGTTTCCATATATCTTATAAACACTTGGATGTGCTCTAATTTTTTTATACATCAATGGCTGAGTAAATGAAGGTTCGTCCCCTTCGTTATGTCCAAATCTTCTATAACAAATTAGGTCGACTACAACATCTCTATTAAACTTCAGTCTAAATTCAGTAGCAATTCTAGTCGCATAAACAACTGCTTCTGGGTCGTCTCCGTTCACATGAAGAATTGGAGCTTCAACCATTTTTGCAACATCTGATGGGTATGGTGATGACCTAGCAAATCTTGGACTAGTAGTGAAACCAATTTGATTATTTACTATAATATGAATGGTGCCGCCTGTATTATGGCCAGGAAGTCCTGACATAGCAAAACATTCTGCTACCACTCCTTGGCCAGCAAAAGCAGCATCTCCATGAATAAGAATAGGTATAACTTTATTTCTTTCTTTATCCTTATGAAAAAATTGCTTTGCTCTTGTTTGTCCTAAAACTACTGGATTGACAGCCTCTAAGTGAGAGGGATTATCTGTTAAACTTACGTGAACGGAGTTTCCATCAAACTGCCTATCTGAAGATGCACCAAGATGGTATTTTACATCTCCTGCACTTTCCTCAGAGTCTGAGCTTACTTCTCCTGCAAATTCATTAAATATCCTTTTATATGATTTTTGTAATACATTTGCCAAAACATTAAGTCTACCTCTATGAGACATTCCAATTTTAACTTCTTTAATCTGATTTTGTCCACCAATTTTAATTATTTGCTCAAGAGCAGGTATTAAACTTTCACCCCCATCAAGACCAAATCTTTTTGTGCCAACATATTTAGTAGCTAAAAATTTTTCAAAACCTTCTGCTTGTACAAGTTTATTTAGTATCGCCTCTTTACCGTTCTTGGTAAAATTTAAAGCATTTTGATCTTGCTCTATTCTGTCTCTAAACCATTTTCTCTCAACTGGATTTGAAACATGCATGAACTCATAACCAATATTTCCACAATATGTTTTTTTTAAAAATTTTAGTATTTCTTTAATATTTGCATATTTTTTATTAATTACTCCATTTAAGAAAATTTTCTTCTCATAATTCTGTTTTTTAAAACCATAAAATTCAGGATGTAATTCATCAAGATACTCAGATTCTCTCATTTCTAGTGGATCTAAATTTGCTAATAAATGTCCTCTCAATCTATAAGCACGTATTAAGGCAACAGCACTTATGGAATCTTTATTAGAATCTGCAAGTAATTGAAAATTAAATTTTTCTGATGAATCTATTTTTTCATTATTTACTTTACTGTTGTCCTCTATCTCTATTTTTTTTTGTAATTCATCAATGTCTATTTTTACTTTTGAAGGCCCCCAAGATGGCCCATTTATTTCTGAAGCAATAACTTTTATCTCTTCACCTATGCCCTCAAAATAATTTGCCCAGCTCTCAGGTAATTCAGGATCTTTGTTGATAAACTTTAGATACATTTGTTCAATAAATGCACTATTAGATTTATTTAAGAATGAAGTTTTTTCAAATTCAAGATTTTTTGATGAAGACATCTTATTTGCTTAATATATCCTTGTAATAGTATTTTTCAATTAGACAGTTTATCAAACAATGTTTTTCCAATAATTGATGGTGATTCTGCAACTGTAATCCCAGATTCTTCCATCTTTTTTATTTTATCTTTTGCCCCACCTTTGCCTCCAGAAATAATAGCCCCCGCATGACCCATTCTTCGACCAGGCGGAGCTGTAATTCCTGCTATAAATCCAACTATAGGTTTTTTAATTTTGTGATTTTTGACAAATTCTGAAGCTTCTTCCTCTGCTGTGCCCCCTATTTCTCCAATCATTAAAATCGACTCTGTCTCATCATCATTTAAAAATAAATCTAAACAATCTATAAAATTTGTACCGTTGATTGGATCTCCTCCAATACCAATACAAGTTGATTGACCAAGACCATTTTCAGTAGTTTGTGCTACTGCCTCATAAGTAAGTGTTCCTGATCTAGAAACGATACCAACTGATCCTCTTTTGTGAATATTTCCTGGCATTATTCCAATTTTACATTCATCAGGTGTAATTATTCCTGGGCAGTTTGGCCCAATAAGACGACTATTTGAGCTAGCTAAACTTTGTCTTACTTTAAGCATATCCTGAACTGGGATGCCTTCTGTTATACAAACTATAAGATCTATTGATGCATCAATTGCTTCAATGATTGCAGCAGCTGCAAATTTTGCTGGAACATAGATCATAGTAGCGTCTGCACCTACCTCATTTTTTGCCTCTAATACTGTATTGAAAACTGGTCTTTCTAAATGTTTTTGGCCTCCTTTTTTAGGGGTTACTCCACCTACAAGATTTGTCCCATACTTTATTGCTTGTTCAGAGTGGAATGTACCATGGGATCCTGTGAAACCCTGACAAATAACTTTTGTATTTTTATTTACTAATACTGACATTTATTTTATCGCCTCAACAATTTTTTTAGCTGCATCATCTAAATTTTCTGCTGATATTAACTTCAAACCAGAATTATCAAGTATTTCTTTACCTTGCTTAAAATTTGTACCTGCAAGTCTAACCACCAAAGGAACACTAATGTTTATCTCCTTAGCTGCATCTACTACTCCTTGTGCAAGTACATCACACCTCATAATTCCCCCAAAAATATTGATTAAAATACCTTTAACATTCTTATCAGAAAGAATAATTTTCAAAGCTGCAGAAACTTTTTCTTTTGATGCACCACCTCCTACATCTAAAAAATTAGCTGGCTCGTTTCCATATAATTTTATTATATCCATTGTAGCCATTGCTAAGCCTGCTCCATTAACCATACAGCCTATGCTTCCATTTAATTTTATATAAGCTAGGTCATGTTTGCTTGCCTCAATTTCTGTTGAGTCTTCCTCATTAAGATCTCTAAGCTCAACAATTTCAGGATGTCTGAACAAGGCATTAGAGTCAAAATTTACTTTTGCATCCAAACAAACTATTTTTTCTTCTTTGGTCAAAATCAAAGGATTGACCTCAACCATATTGGCATCAGTGCTTATAAACATTTTATAAATTGATTTAATTAGAGTTATTGCTAGGTTTTTTGCATCATTATTTAAATTAAAAATTTTTACAATTTTTTCACAATCAGTATTTGAAATTTCTTCATTAATATTAACTTTTGTTGTTAAAATTTTTTCTGGTGTTTTGCTTGCTACTTCTTCAATATCCATACCTCCTTGATCACTTGATATAAAAGCAATTTTTGAACTAGCTCTATCCACAAGACACGATAAATAAAATTCTTTTTCTATGTTTGAGGACTCTTCAACATATAATCTTTTAACTTCTCTACCCTCTGGGCCAGTTTGATGAGTAATAAGTGTTTTACCAAGCAACTCTTTAGCTGCTAATTCTAGCTCATCAATTGTATTTAAAATTTTTACACCTCCAGCTTTTCCTCTTCCACCAGCGTGTATTTGTGCTTTGAGAACGTATTTTTCAGTTTTAAGTGATTTTACTTTCTCTAGCAGTTCCTCAACATTTAAAGCAAACACTCCTTTTGGGACTACTGCACCATATTTTTTTAAGATTTGTTTGGCTTGATGTTCGTGTATATTCATTTTTATTTGGAAAGATCAGGATCTATTTTTGATGCAGCTTCCCAAAGAGCTTTTACTGCGTCTATTGAATGCATAAACTCTTTATTCTCATTATCATCTAAACTGACTTCCTCAATTTTTTCAACACCATTTTTTCCAATGATAACAGGCACTCCAGCATAAACATTATTTACACTGTACTCACCATTTAATTGGACCGCACATGGTAATAATTTTTTTTGATCATTTAAATATGCTTCAGCCATTTGAACACCTGATGCTGCAGGAGCATAGAATGCTGAACCTTTCTCTAAAAACTTGACTATCTCAGCTCCCCCATCTCTTGTTCGTTGATTTATTTCCTCAATTCTTTCTTGAGATATTTTTCCATCTTTAACTAAATCGAGTAAAGGTTGGCCAGAGACTTTTGTAAATCTTGGCATAGGGACCATTGTATCACCATGTCCGCCCATTACCATTGCCTCAATCTCTTTAACCGGCACGTTTAATTCTTGAGACAAAAATAATTTAAATCTAGAACTATCCAATATACCTGCCATGCCCACAACTTTATTAGCTGGTAAACTAGAAAATTTTTGAAATGCCATAACCATCACGTCTAATGGATTAGTAATACATATAACAAAAGCATTTGGGGCGTTTTGTTTAACTCCTTCAGCAACTTGTTTAATAATTTTTAAATTTATTCCAAGTAAATCATCTCTACTCATTCCTGGTTTTCTAGGTACACCTGCAGTAATAATTATTACATCTGAGTCCTTAATATCTTTGTAATTATCAGTGCCTGAAAATTTAACATTAAAACCATCTACAGATGAAGATTGAGCTATATCTAAAGCTTTTCCCTTTGCAATACCGCTCGCTATATCAAATAACACTACTTCGTTTACTAATTCTTTTGTACCAATTAAGTGAGCAAGAGTTCCACCAATTTGGCCTGCGCCAATCAAAGATATTTTTGTCATTATTTTCCTTTTATTTCATTGTTGGCATTACAAATTCCGCATTTGAACGGATACCAGAAGGCCATCTAGATGTTACTGTTTTAAGTTTTGTATAAAATTTTATTCCCTCCATGCCATGCATTGCACTGTCTCCAAATAAAGATCTTTTCCATCCTCCAAAACTATGAAAGGCCATAGGCACTGGTATAGGAACATTAATACCAACCATTCCTACTTGTATTTTGCTGGCGAACGTCCTTCCAGCATCTCCATCTCTAGTATAAATACTTACTCCATTTCCATATTCATGGTCATTAATTAATTTTGCAGCTTCTTCAAAAGTTTTAACTCTAACAACTGACAATACCGGACCAAATATTTCCTCTTTGTATATTCTCATATCTTTATTAACATGATCAAATAAACATCCACCAATATAAAATCCATTTTCATAACCTTGAAGTTTAAGATCTCTTCCATCAACAACTAATTTAGCACCCTCTTGAACACCTAAATCTACATATCCTTTAACTCTTTCTAGGTGATCTTTTGTGATCAAAGGACCCATTTCAGATGTTTTATCCATCCCAGGGCCAACCTTTAAAGCTTCAGCTTTTTTAGATAATCTTGAAACAAGCTCATCTCCAATATCACCAACAGCGACCGCAACTGATTGGGCCATACATCTTTCGCCTGCAGAACCATACGCTGCACCCATTAAACCATTAACTGCTCCATCTAAATCACAATCTGGCATTACCACCAAATGATTTTTAGCACCACCCAGTGCTTGAACTCTTTTTTCATTTTTAGCTGAGTTTTCATAAATATATTTTGCAATTGGAGTTGAGCCTACAAAACTCACTGCTTTTACATCTGGGTTATCTAATATTGCATTTACAGAATCTTTGTCACCATTAACTACATTAAATACGCCCTCTGGAAGACCTGCCTCTGAAAGCAATTGAGCTAACATAATTGAACATGAAGGATCCTTTTCAGATGGCTTTAAGATAAAAGTATTTCCACAAGCTATTGCGATTGGAAACATCCACATTGGAACCATAGCAGGAAAATTAAATGGGGTAATCCCTGCAACCACCCCTAAAGGCTGTCTCATTGACCAGCTGTCAACATTTGTTCCAACATTTTCAGAAAATTCTCCTTTTAATAAATGAGGTATCCCGCAAGCAAACTCAACAACCTCAAGTCCTCTTGTTAAAGAGCCTCTAGCATCCTCAAAAACTTTTCCATGTTCAGAAACAATTAGTTTTGTCAATTCATCAGAATTTTTTTCAATTAATTCTTTAAATTTAAACATTACTCTTGCTCTTTGAAGAGCGGGCTTTAAAGACCATGTTTCAAATGCTTTTTTGGCAATTTCAACTGCTTGATTTAAATCTGATTTTGAAGCTAACTTAACTTCAGACTCTTGCTCACCTGTAGCTGGATTAAAAACTTTACCTTTTCTATCAGAAGAACCTGAAAATAATTTTCCGCCAACAAAGTGTTCAATTAACCTCATGAGTAGGATCTTTTAAAACAAAAATACTTATTAGTCTATTTAAACATTAGCTGTAGCTAACATTTTCTTGATTTCAGCAATTGCTTTTGCTGGATTTAGCCCCTTGGGACAAGCACTGGTACAATTTAGAATAGTATGACATCTATAAAGTTTTAGTTCATCAGCAACTTTTTTTAATCGTGCTTTTCTTTCGTCATCTCGACTATCAACTATCCACCTGTAAGCTTGCAAAAGTACTGCTGGTCCTAAATATTTATCACCATTCCACCAATAACTTGGACACGAAGTTGAACAGCATGCACACATAATACATTCGTAAGCACCATCTAATTTTGCTCTATCTTCTTTAGATTGAAAAATTTCTTTTGCTTCTTTAGAAGAGTTATTTTTCAACCAAGGTTCAATAGACTCATACTGTTTATAAAGACCATCCAAATCACCTATTAAGTCTTTCTTCACTTTTAGATGAGGCAAAGGATAAATATCTATATCGCCATCAATCTCAGCATGAGGTTTTGTGCAAGCAAGACCATTTTTACCACCCATGTTCATTGCACATGAGCCACAAACACCATGAGCACAAGATCTTCTATATGCCAAGGTTGGATCTATTTCATTTTTAATTTTGTTTAAAATATCTAAAACTTTTGAAGGGCAATTGTCCATGTCAACTTCATAGGTATCAATTCTTGGATTTTCCTCTGTAGATGGATCCCATCTATATACATTGACTTTACGAATGTTTTTTGAACCAGTTTTATCTTCGAAGTATTTACCTTTATTTACCTTAGAATTTTGAGGTAAACTTATCTGAACCATTTAATAAACTCTTTCTTGTGGGGGAAAGTACTGAACGTCGTTAGTTAAAGTAGAATTATGAACTGGTCTGTATGTTATCTTGGAGTTCTTTCCATCCCACCATGCAAGAGTATGTTGCATAAATTTTTGATCATCTCTCTTTGGATAATCTTCTCTAGCATGAGCCCCTCTACTTTCTTTTCTGTGATATGCTGAATCTACTGTTGTTACAGCTTGTCTAATTAAATTATCTAATTCTAAAGTTTCAACTAGATCAGTGTTAAAAACTAAGGATCTATCTTTTACTGAAATTGAGTCCATACTATCATACGTTTTTCTAATTTCATTAACACCTTCTTTTAAATTCTTTTCAGTTCTGAAAACTGCACATTTTGATTGCATAGTTTTTTGCATTGCAAGCCTTAATTCTGCAGTGCTGTGTTCTCCTTGGGCATTTCTAAGTTTATCAAATCTATCTAAACATTTTTGAGTTTCATTCTCTGAAATTTTCTCATGTGAAGTTCCTGGTTTTATTAACTCAGCCGCTCTTTTTGCTGCTGCTCTTCCAAAAACAACAAGATCAATTAGAGAGTTAGAGCCAAGTCTATTTGCTCCGTGAACTGATACACATGCTGCCTCTCCAATTGCCATCAAACCTGGTACTGTTTTCTGTGATCCATTAACTGTTAAAACTTCTGCTTTATAATTAGTTGGAATTCCACCCATATTATAATGTACAGTAGGAACAACTGGGATTGGTTCCTTAGTTACATCTACGTTTGCAAATAATTTTGCTGCCTCAGTAATACCTGGCAACCTATCCTCAATTATACTTTTATCTAAGTGACTTAAGTGTAAATGAACGTGATCTTGTTCCTTTCCTACACCTCTACCTTCATTAATTTCTATAGACATTGATCTGCTAACCACATCTCTTGATGCTAAATCTTTGGCATTTGGGGCGTATCTTTCCATGAATCTTTCACCCTTAGAATTTACTAAGTATCCACCTTCGCCTCTTACACCCTCTGAAATTAACGTACCGTGGCCGTATATTCCTGTCGGATGAAATTGAACAAATTCCATATCTTGTAAAGGCAAACCTGCTCTCAACACCATTGCATTTCCATCTCCGGTACAAGTATGTGCAGATGTTGCAGAATAATACACTTTACCATATCCACCTGTTGCAATAATTACTGTGTGTGCTCTAAACCTATGGATTGTTCCATCATTTAAATTCCAAGCTATTAATCCTTTGCATTCACCGTCTTTCATTAATAAATCTAATGCAAAATACTCTATAAAAAATTCTGTATTATGTTTAAGTGCCTGTCCATAAAGAGTATGTAAAATTGCATGTCCCGTTCTATCTGCTGCCGCACAAGTTCTTTGAACAATTCCATTTCCATAATTTTTTGTCATTCCGCCAAATGGTCTTTGATATATTTTTCCCTCTTCAGTTCTACTGAAAGGAACTCCATATTTCTCTAACTCTAAAACAGCTTTTGGTGCTTCTTTGCATAAATACTCAATACTATCCTGATCGCCAAGCCAATCGGCACCTTTTACAGTATCATACATATGCCATCTCCAGTCGTCCTCACCCATATTTCCCAATGCAGCTGAAATGCCACCTTGAGCAGCTGATGTATGACTTCTGGTAGGAAAAACTTTTGAGATACAAGCAGTTTTTAAACCTGCTTCACTTAATCCAACTGCAGCTCTTAGGCCTGATCCACCTGCTCCAAGAACAACTACGTCGTATTCATGATCTATAATGTTATAAGCACTCATTATTTAAGATTAAATATAATTATTATTGTTAAAAATGAAATGCTTATAGCAGAAATATATAGCAGTCTGTTTGCGACATTTTTGGTTTTTTCATTACTAATATAGTCCTCAAAAACCTCACTTATAGTTAAAGAAGAGAAAAAAAATGCAAAAATTATAAATAGACTGAATAAAAACTTATTTAATTTACTAGTAAAAAAATTCAACACCTCTGAATATGCCTGATCATAAATAGATACAAAATTTATTATAAACCACAGCATGAGCGGGATTAGAATTGCTGAAGATATCTTTATAAAAATCCACTTTTTTGTTGAAACGTTCATATTAAAAAAAAAATTTACCAATTAAATATATTGCGACAGTTAAAATAAAAGAGCCAAAGATAACTAATAGACCAGTAAATTTTGTTGTTTGTAACTCAAATCCATAACCCATATCCATAATAAGATGTCTTATCTCACTTAATATTTGAAAACTAAATGACCAAACAATACCTAAAATAATAAATTTCCCAAAAATAGAACTCAAAAAAAAATTTATCATGTTGTAGTTGCTTTCACCTAAAATAAGTAATGAGGACCACAGACAAATAAAAGAAATAGCGATAATATTAATAATTCCAGTTATACGGTGGGAAATAGATACTAAAGAAGAAATATGCCATCTATAAATTTGTATATGTGGTGACAGAGGTTTTTTATTTTCCATAAAAATCATTTGTAATCAAACTTTCAGCAATTTGAACTGCGTTCAATGCCGCTCCTTTAACTAAATTATCTGATACGATCCACAAATTTATTGTATTTTCTTGAGATTCATCCAATCTTATTCTTGAGATAAAAGTTTCAAATTTATCCTCTGCCTCAACTGGTGTTATATAACCTCCGTCCTGATGTTCATCAATAACCTTGCACCCAGGGGATGTAGATAAAACTTTTCTTATTTCATACAAATCACATTTTTTATTAAATTCTACGTTTGCACTTATGCAGTGTGAAACAAGAACAGGTATTCTCACACAAGTAGAAGTTACTTTAATTTTTTTATCTAAAATTTTTTTTATTTCGTCTGTAGTTTTTTGTTCCTCTTTTGTGTAACCATTTTCTAAAAAACTATCAATATGAGGGATTGCATTAAAAGCAATTTGTTTAGTAAAATTTTTTGGGTCTATTTCTTTGTTTTGAAAATAATGCTCTGTTTGAGACAATAGCTCATCCATAGCTGCTTTACCAGCTCCAGATACTGACTGATACGTCGATGCAACTATACGATTTATATTATACAAATCATGCAAAGGTTTTAAGGCCACAACAACTGGAATTACTGAACAATTAGCATTAGCAATAATATTTTTATTTTTTACATCAGATAATTTTTTTGAATTAACTTCAGGAACAATTAATGGAATATCAGGGTCTTTTCTAAAATATTTTGAATTATCTATTACAATAGTTTTTTCAGCAGCAACATGAGCCCATTTTTCAGCTACCCCGCTTCCTGCTGCAAAAAAAGCAATTTTAACAGAGGAAAAATCAAATTTTTCAAGATCAGTAACTGTGTATTCTTTTCCATTATAGTTAATTTTTTTTCCTTCACTATTTTTTGAAGCTAGCAAAAAAAGATTTTCTATATTGATTTGTTTCTTTTCTAGAATTTCTATTATTTTTCTACCAACATTTCCTGTTGCACCTACTATTGCTATATTCATGATCTTTAAGTTTTATACTAAACGAAGGGTAAATCGCAAACTGTTCCTAGGTGTATTTTTTCATCGATTTCTATTCTAAATTGATCTTTCATATCCCAATATGGCTTGTTGATCATCGCTATTCCAATAACTTTTTTAAAAGTGGGGGAATATGCGGCTGATCTTACATATCCTACAATGTTTTTATTATCATCAAATAATGTTTTCTCACAATACATGTCAATTTTGTTATGATCAATTTTAACACCTCTTAATTTTCTTGATACTCCCTCTTTATGAATAGTTTTTAGTTTTTCTTTACCTAAATAATTTATATCACTATCTAAACTTATATATTTATCAAAGTTTGCTTCGAATGGATTGTCTCTATTGTCAAAATCATTTCCGTAGGATAACAGTGCACCTTCAATTCTCTCAATAAGATTTGGGCATCCTGGTTTTACATCTAACTTTTTTCCAACTTCAAATAAGGAGTCATATAAATTTTGGCCTGCTATGTCATCGTCAACATATATTTCAAAGCCACCTTGTTTTGACCAACCTGATCTTGCAACAAAATAGTTATGATCTTTAAATATGTAATAATCAAAATTAAAGAATTTCAGTTTTCTTATTTCATCTCCAAATAGCTTGGACATTAGATCGTCAGCTAGAGGACCTTGTACTGCTAAAATATTTACATTTGGTTCATTTATTTGAACATCAAAATTATTTCCAGCAGCAAGACCTTTTGCAAAAAATATAACATCTGAATCAGCTATAGAAAGCCACCATTTATCTTCTGCTAATTTATTTATAATTGGATCATTAACTAGTAATCCATCATCATCTATTATTGGTGCATAGTAGCATTTTCCAACTTTTGATTTTGATAGATCTCTACAGGTCATAAGCTGAACTAACTTTGCAGAGTCTTTTCCAGTAATTTCGACTTGCCTTTCAGCTGCAACATCCCAAACCTGAACAAATTTTTTTAAGTGGTGGTAATCTGACTCTAATGACTTAAAAGAGGCAGGAAGAAGCATATGATTATAAACTGTGTAACTACTTACACCATGAGCTTCTATCCTATCTGTGTAAGGTGTGCTTCTTAATCGTCTAGATTTAGCTACAGGAAAATTTCTCATTTTTTTAAAAATTTTAGGATCTTTTCTCTCATTTCAAAAGCTTTTTCAATCATAATCATATGACCACAATTTTCTATGATACTTGTTATAGAACCCTCAACTAAATTAGAAAATTTTTTTCCTACCTCTAAATTAATCATTTTATCATCCGCTCCAAAAATTAATAGCGAAGGACATTTAATTAATTTAGCTGCATTTAAACCATTCATATATTTATTGCAAGCAATCAAGTCCACTGCTAATATTTCACTTATATCCCTTGGTGTTTGAATAATTCTCTCAATTGGATTACCCGCTATAAACTTTTTTGAGTCTTTAAACCCCCATTTCATCATTAATTTTACTGCATCCCCATGTCCATTACTTGCAAGATTGATTAAATCTGGATGAACAGGCATCTTGTATGAACCGCCTATAAAAACTAATTTTTTTAACCTTTCATTATATTTTGAGGAATATTGAAGTATCTCTAAGCACCCCTGAGAATGACCAACTAATGTTAAATTATTTAATTTAAATTGATCAAAAACTTTCTCTAACCATTCTGAAATTTCTTCAATGCTAGTTAAAGTAGGTCCATCTGAATTTCCATGTCCTGGCAAATCTAAGGACATAACATTAAAATTATTGTTCGAAAAAAATTGCTCAGTTAAGGACCATACTATATGAGAAAGTCCACTTCCGTGAAGAAACACTATTGTTTCTTTATCTCTATTAATACCCTGTCCACCATCTGATGCATATACGTTTTTATTTTCAATTTTGAAAATCAAATAATTACCTAAAATTGTTTTCTTAACTCGAATTTTTGTATTTTTCCTGTTGAGGTTTTTGGTAACTCGCAAAAAATAACTTTTTTTGGCACTTTAAATCCTGCTAATGTTTCTTTACAAAAATCTATTAATTCATTTTCTGTAACTGGTTTATCTTTAACCATTTCAATAAATGCACAAGGAACCTCTCCCCATTTTTCGTCAGGCTTAGCAACTACAGCTGCAATTGAAACAGATGGATGTTTTGACAAAGTATTTTCGATTTCTATTGATGAAATGTTTTCACCTCCAGATATAATTATGTCTTTTGACCTATCCTGTATTTTTACATATCCGTCAGGATGCATTACAGCCAAATCACCACTATGAAACCATCCATCTTTCATAGCTATTTCTGTAGCATCTTTATCTTTAAAGTAGCCTTTCATCACCACGTTTCCTCTAATCATAATTTCACCAATTGTTTTTCCATCTTTTGGAACTTCTTTCATTGTTTGAGGGTCTAAAACGGTCACTCCTTCGGTATTGGGATATCTCACGCCTTGTCTAGCTTTAATTTCATTTAGTTTATCTTCATCAAAATCTTTCCACTCATCATTCCATGCGCATTGCGTAACATGTCCATATGTTTCTGTTAAACCATAAACATGCATTACTTCAAAACCTAAGGCTTTCATTTTTTTAAAAATAATACTAGGAGGGGGTGCTCCTGCAGTTAATACATGAACCTTATGTTTAAGTTTTTTTCGATCGCTCTCCGGTGCTCCTGTAATCATATTTAATACGATAGGTGCTCCACCAAAATGAGTTACATTATACTTATCAATTAAATCAAAAATTTTTTTTACATCGATATTTCTTAAGCAAACTGTCCTTCCGTTTAACATTGGAATTGTCCATGGATAACACCAGCCATTACAATGGAACATTGGAACTATGGTTAGAAAATTTAATCGATTTGGCATATTCCATGCTACAGAGCTTCCTGTAGACATTAGATAAGCTCCTCTATGATGATAAACTACTCCTTTAGGGTTCCCTGTGGTGCCCGAAGTATAACTCAAAGAAATTGATTGCCACTCATCTTCTGGCATTTGCCAATTAAAAGCCTCGTCACCAGTATTTAAAAAGTCCTCATATTCAAAATCACCAATTTTTTCTAACTTGGATTGGTCAGCATGTTTATCGATTATATCAATTATTGTAATGTCTTTTTTTAATGCACTCAGTGCTTTCTTCACTTCTACATGAAGCTGTCTATCAACGACCAATACTTTTGCTTCACTATGATTTAAAATATAAGCAATAGTGTTTGCATCTAATCTTATATTAATCGTATTTAAAACTGCGCCAGTCATTGGTACAGAATAATGTGCCTCAAAAATTTCTGGAGTATTAAATGCTAAAAAAGATACCGTATCACCTTTTTTAATTCCTATTTTAGACAACGCACTAGCAAATTTTACAGCTCTTTTATAAACTTCAGTCCAAGTATAACTTCTATCCTCATAAACTATTGCCTCATAATTTGGATATATTTCTGTAGCTCTTTTTAAAAAAGTTAAAGGTGTAAGTGGTACATAGTTAGCTTTATTTTTTTCTAAATTTGTTTCGTAGTGGTTCATCAATTCTAATTAAATTTAAAGTTCATTATATTTGAACTGCCAGATATAGCTGATTTATAATGAAATTCCGCTCTAGGTAATACTTTTTCGAAAAAAAATTTAGCTGTATTTATTTTATCATCATAAAATTTTTTATTTGAATCATAATCTTTGTAACTTACTTCAAGAACTTTGATCCATGCATATGCTAAGGATACAAACCCTAATGTTTTTAAATAGTCATTTGCTGCAGCACTTACGTCGTCTTTGTCATTTACATGTCTGTCTTTTATCCAATCTGAAAATTTTGATAAAATATCTACATAATTGTTAAGTTCTTTTGAGAAAGTTTTTAATTTTTCATTTTTACTATTAGTTTCAAATTTAATTGTTTCAATAAATTTGTTAATAATATCACCATTCTTATTTATTAATTTTCTAAATACCAAGTCTGCAGCTTGCACTGAATTTGTGCCTTCATAAATTGGAGTGATTCTATTATCACGATATAATTGTTCAATTCCTTGATCTTTTGTAAATCCATAACCACCATGTATTTGCATTGCGTCACTAGTTATTTCCATAGCTAAATCTGTAAATAATGATTTTACAACGGGGGTCATTAATGAAACATAGTCAGATGCCTCTTGTTTAATTTTTTCATCAGAATGATAAAGACTTACTTCAGTTTGTTGAGATAACCAAAAACATAAAGCTCTTTCACCCTCTATAATTGATTTCATATTTAACAATGATCTTCTAATGTCAGCATGCTCAATTATTAAATCTGAACCATTGATAGATTTAGAATTATTTGTTTTTCCTTGTTTTCTCTCTTTTGCATAAGAAAGTGAATTTTGATATGCAATCTCAGATATTCCTAACCCTTGAATACCAACTACAATTCTCTCCAAATTCATCATTGTAAACATTTGATTTAAGCCTTTATTTTTTGGACCAATCATATAGCCAACAGCTTCATCAAAATTAAGTACACAAGTTGCTGAACCCTTTATTCCCATTTTGTGTTCTACTGAACCAGTCGAAACTCCATTTCTTTGACCAATTGATCCATCCTCGTTAACTATATATTTAGGTACAAGAAATAAGCTGATACCTTTAGTTCCAGTAGGAGAGTCTGATGCTCTAGCTATTACTAAGTGAATAATATTTTCAGTAAGATCATGATCACCAGATGTGATAAATATTTTTTGTCCACTAATTTTAAAAGTTCCATCTTTTTGTTCAACAGCCTTTGTTTTTAACATTCCTAAATCTGTACCGCATATTGGCTCTGTTAAACACATCGTACCACTCCATTTTCCTTCAACCATTTTTGGAAGATATTTATCTTTCATTTCGTCAGTCGCATGTCTCAAAAGACAGTTGTAAGCTCCAATAGTCAATTCACTGTAGAGTTTAAAAGAAAGAGATGCAGAAGATAGCATTTCATCAAAAAAAGCACTTACAGTTTTTGGCATGCCTTGACCACCATATTTTGGATCACATGATAAAGATATCCAGCCATCTTCTATATATTTATTATATGCTTCTTTATATCCTGGAGGAGTTCTGACAACTCCATTTTCTAATTGTGCAGGATTTTCATCACCAGATAGAGCTAATGGTAATATTAAATTTTCGCTAATTTTTGCAGCTTCTCCTAAAATATCTTTGACTAAATCAGAATTAACTTCGTTATATTTTTCTAATTCATTATAGTTTTTGTTATCTCTTAATTTTTCAAAAAGAAACAACATATCATCAAGCGGAGCTGTATAATTTGGCATTTTAAAAGTTTAGAATAATTATAGATTTATTGCAATTTTGAAATTATCGCATCACCCATCGCTGATGTTGATGCCTCTTTCATTCCATCAGATAGAATGTCTTTAGTTCTTAAACCATCATTTAATACCTCTTGTACTGCTTTTTCCAATGCATCAGCCTCATTATCTAGATCCAAAGAATATCTTAAAGCCATAGCAAAGCTTAGAATTGAAGCAATAGGATTTGCTATCGATTTACCAGCAATATCAGGAGCTGAACCATGGATAGGTTCATACATTGCTCTCATTTCTCCATCTTTATTTTTTGCACCTAGAGATGCTGAAGGTAATAGACCTAAAGAGCCTGTTAGCATTGATGCTTGATCTGAAAGCATGTCACCAAATAAATTATCAGTTACTATGACATCAAATTGTTTAGGATTTCTTAATAACTGCATTGCACAATTATCTGCAAGCATATGACTTAATTCTACATCTTTAAACTCTTTATCATGGAGCTCCTGCACTTCCTCTTTCCACAGCTGTCCTGCTTCCATCACATTTGATTTTTCACAAGAAGTTAGTTTATTTGATCTTTTTCTTGCTAGATCAAATGCAATACGCGCAACTCTTGCTATTTCACTTGTTGTATATGTGTGTGTATTAATTCCTTTTCTTTCCCCGTTTTCAATTGGTTTAATTCCTCTTGGTTCACCAAAATATATTCCACCTGTAAGCTCCCTAACAATCATTATATCTAAGCCCGATACTATCTCTGGTTTTAAAGTTGAAGCACTTACTAATTGCTCAAAGCAAATTGCTGGTCGTAAATTTGCAAATAGCTTTAATTCTTTTCTTAATTTTAACAACGCTCTTTCAGGTTTTTTTGAAAATTCAACTTCATCCCACTGAGGTCCACCTACTGCACCTAAAATAACAACTTCACTTTCTAAAGCTTTATAAAACACTTCATCAGTAATTGGTGTACCGTGTTTATCATAAGAACAACCTCCAGCAAGATCTTCATCTATTTCAAAATCAAGAGACTTTTTATCATTAAACCAGTTAATAATTTTTCTAACTTCACCTATTACCTCTGGACCAATACCATCACCTGGCAATAAAAGAATTTTTCTTTTTTTTAACTTAATCATTAAAAATCCAAGGCTTTTTAGATTTCAAATTATTTTCAAAACTTTGAATTTTATTTGATTTATTTAGAGATAAGGCTATTTCATCTAATCCCTCAAGTAAGCATTTTTTTTTAAATGGATCTACTTTAAAATTAATCTCATTATTACCATAAAGAACTTTTTCCTCCACCAAATCAATAAAAATTTCTTCTTTTCTATTTGAGTATTCAGATAATTCTCTAATTTTTTCTTCATCAAGAGTTATTGGCAAAATGCCGTTCTTGAAACAATTATTGTGAAAAATATCTGCGAAACTTGAACTGATAACACAAGTAATTCCAAAATCTAATAAAGCCCAAGGCGCGTGCTCTCGAGAAGAACCACAACCAAAATTTTTTCCTGCTATTAGTATTTTTGAATTCTTGTATGGATCCTTGTTTAATACAAAGTCACTTACTTCAGTACCTTTATCATCATATCGCATCTCAAAAAATAAATTTTTTCCAAGTCCTGTTCTTTTAATAGTTTTTAAAAATTGCTTAGGAATAATCATGTCAGTATCAACATTGGCTGTTGATAAGTATGCAGGAATACTTTTTAATTTACTAAATTTTTGCATTATTCTTGAAACTTTCTCACATCTTCAAGATTACCAGAGATTGCGGCGGCGGCAGCCATACCAGGACTTACTAAATGTGTTCTACCACCTCTTCCTTGTCTGCCCTCAAAATTTCTATTTGATGTTGAGGCACATCTCTCTTCTGGTTTAAGTTTATCAGCATTCATAGCCAAACACATAGAACAGCCCGGTTCTCTCCAATCAAATCCTGATTGAATAAAGATTTTATCTAGTCCCTCTTGCTCTGCCTGTTCTTTTACAAGGCCTGAGCCTGGAACTACCATCGCCTCAACATGTGTAGAAATTTTTTTATCTTTTAAGATTTTAGCTGCCTCTCTTAAGTCCTCAATTCTTCCGTTTGTGCAGCTTCCTATAAAAACTTTGTCAATCTTTATATCTGTTGCAGCCATATCAGGTTTTAAACCCATATATTTCAAAGATCTCTCTATAGAATTTTTTTTGTCTTCATCTGTCTCGTTTTTAGGATTTGGAACTTTTTGTTCTATTGTAATAACATCTTCTGGTGAAGTTCCCCATGTAATCATTGGTGATATTTCATTTCCATTTATGGTTATCTCTTTATCAAAAACTGCATCGTCGTCAGATTTTAATTTTTTCCATTCCTCTAATGCCTTGTCCCAGTTTTCACCTTTCGGTGACATTGGCTTACCTTTTAAATATTGGAAAATTTTTTCATCTGGGGCTATTAAACCTGCTCTTGCTCCAGCTTCTATTGTCATATTGCAAATAGTCATTCTTTGTTCGACTGTTAGTGACTTAATTACATCACCTGCGTATTCCAATACATAACCTGTACCACCTGCTGTACCTATTTTCCCAATGATTTGTAATATTACATCTTTAGAGGTAACTCCTAGTGGTAGCTTTCCATTAACATTAATTCTAAAATTTTTTCCTTTTTTCTGAACTAATGTTTGTGTTGCTAAAACATGTTCAACTTCAGAAGTTCCTATTCCAAAGGCTAAAGCACCAAATGCGCCATGGGTTGCTGTATGACTATCTCCACACACTATTACTGTTCCTGGCTGAGTAAAACCTTGTTCGGGTCCAATAATATGGACAATACCTTGTCTTTTATCATCCATTCCAAAAAGTTGAATACCAAACTCCTTACAATTAGCTGCTAAAGTATCAACTTGAATTTTTGACTCCTGATCAGAAATACCTTTTGATCTGTCTGTGGTTGGCACATTATGATCTGCAACAGCTAGTGTTAAATTTGGATGTCTTACTTTTCTACTAGAATTTCTTAAACCTTCAAATGCCTGTGGACTTGTAACTTCATGAACAAGATGTCGACCTACAAAAATTAAAGAGGTTCCATCATGTTGTTGATCAACTAAATGATCATTCCATAATTTATCATAAAGGGTTTTGGCCATTTAAAAAATTATTTTTTTTCTGAAATATTTTCTGATTTTGTTTCTTCTTTTTTTTCTTCTACTGCTGGAGCTGCTTGGGTTTTGGGAGCTTCTTTCTCTGGAACTTCAACTACCGGGGCCAAGTTTTCTTCAGTAACCGTCTCTGGTTTAACATCAATATCAATACCAATTTTTTTTCTAATTTTTTCAGCAATCCTTGCAGATTTACCTGTTCTGTCTCGAAGATAGTATAATTTTGCTCTTCTTACTTTACCAGATCTTATTACTTTAATGGAATCTATTAATGTTCCATATAAGGGAAATGTTCTTTCAACTCCCTCCCCAAATGAAATTTTTCTTAATGTAAAGGAAGAGTTTAAATCTCGACTTTTTTTTGCAATACAGACGCCTTCAAAATATTGAATTCTATCTTTTTTGCCTTCAGTAATTCTTACTCCAACCTTAACAACGTCGCCTGGATAAAAATCTGGAATTTTTTTCTCAGAAAGAATTTTTTTTACGTTATGCTGGTTTATTTCTTCAATAGTTTTCATGTTAATAATAATTAAATTAGTCTTTCTTATATTTTTCCCATAAATCTGGTCTTCGGACGCGTGTTATAGCCTCAGATTGAGACAAACGCCAGTCTTTAATTTTACTATGATCACCTGATAATAGTACATCTGGCACTGATTTTTCCTCCCAAATTTGAGGTTTTGTATATTGTGGATACTCTAATAGACCATTTTCAAAAGTTTCTTCGATCTTAGAATTATCGTTTCCTAGTACCCCTGGTAATAGCCTGAGCACACTATCAATGACGACATATGCAGCTGTCTCACCTCCAGACAAAACATAGTCTCCTATACTGATTTCTTCTATATTTCTTGTAGATAATACTCTCTCGTCAACTCCTTCGAAATGACCACAAATAAGTGATAAGGATTTTGCAGTCGCCAATTTTTTTTGCATAGCTTTGATCAAATTTTTTTCCTTTTGGAGACAAATATAAGATTTTTTCACCTTCAATTCTGTTTTGATCTAATGATTTAGCAAGGACATCTGCCTTAAGCAACATTCCTGATCCACCCCCATAAGGTGTATCATCTACAGTTTTATGTTTATCTTTAGCTGCATCTCTTATATTAACAACTTTTAAATTCCATAACTTTTTAGACATAGCTTTTCCATATAATCCTTTAGACAGAGGACCAGGAAAAACTTCTGGATAAAGTGTAAACACTTGAGCTTGCCACATAAATAATTTTTAAACTATTTTTTTTCTTCCTTTGGAGCTTCTGCTGCTGGTGCTGCGTCTGCTTTTGGAGCTTCTTCCTTAGGAGCTGCTGGTGCTGCGTCTTCTTTAGGAGCTTCTTCCTTAGGAGCTGCTGGTGCTGCGTCTTCTTTAGGAGCTTCTTGCTTTGGAGCTTCTGCTGCTGGTGCTGCGTCTTCTTTAGGAGCTTCAGTTTTATCTCCCTCTTTTTTATTTCTTTCTTTTTTTGGAATAGCTTTATAAGGGTTATTACCAGTTACAGGCATAGGTATTAACTCATTTTCTCCCAATATCCTTGCAACTCTTGTTGTTGGTTTAGCTCCTTGGCCAAGCCAATATTTAATTCTTTCAGCCTCAAGTCCTACTCTTTCTTTTTTATCTCTCGGTAAAAGTGGATTAAAAAATCCAACCTTCTCAATAAATCTTCCATCTCTCGCAAAACGACTATCAGCTACTACAACTCTATATACTGGACGTTTTTTTGTCCCTCCCCTTGATAATCTTAATTTTAACATATCTTCTCCTTTTATTATTTTAATTGGTTAAATAGTTCTGGTGGTATTCCTTTATCAGACATACCCTTTATATTTCCTTTAGACATCTTTTTCATCATTTCAGACATCATTTTAAATTGTTTTAACAATTTATTGATAGTGGCTGGATTGGTGCCAGAACCATTAGCAATTCTTTTTTTTCTAGATCCATCAATTATTTTTGGGTTCTCTCTCTCCTGTTTAGTCATAGACAAAATAATAGCTTCATTTATAGTAATAATACTTTCATCAATTCCAGCTGAGTCCATTTGAGATTTGATTTTTGAAACTCCTGGCATAAATGACATTATTCCTTCGATGCCTCCCATTTTTTTCATTTGTCTTAGTTGGGCCAAATAATCTTGCATAGAAAACTGACCTTTTTTTAAATTTTCTTCAGCTTTTTTTATATTTTCTTCACCAAGATCTTGAGCAGCTTTTTCAACAAGAGATACTATATCTCCCATTCCAAGAATTCTGTTAGCTATTCTATCAGGATGAAATACTTCAAGATTATCAATTTTTTCTCCTATTCCTAAAAATTTAATAGGAACATTTGAAACATATTTCATACTGACCGCAGCACCGCCTCTGGCATCACCATCAGCTCTAGTTAAAATAATTCCTGATAGATTAACTGTGTTTTTAAACTCTTTTGCAACCGATGCCGCAACTTGACCTGTTAAAGAATCTGCTACTAAGAATGTTTCTGTTGGATTAATTACACCTTCAATTTGCTTAATCTCACTCATCATCTGTAAATCAATTTGAGTTCTTCCAGCAGTATCAAAAAGAATTATTTCAGTACCATTTAAATTAGCAGCACCAATTGCTCTTCTACAAATGTCTGCTGGTTGTTGTCCTTCTACGATTGGTAAAGTTAAAATATCATTCTGTTCCCCTAAAGATCTAAGTTGCTCTTGAGCCGCTGGTCTATAAATGTCCAAGCTCACCATCATGACTTTTTTCTTTTTATTATTCTCCAAGTACTTGGCAAGTTTGGCTGTTGTTGTCGTTTTACCTGAACCCTGAAGTCCGACCAACATCATTGGGACAGGTGGTACCACATTAAGATTTATATCGCTGTTAGCTTCTCCCAATAAACTTACAAGTTCGTCGTAGACAATTTTAACAACCATATCCCCTGGTGAAGTTGATCTAATAATCTCTTGGCCTAAAGCTTTTGGCTTAACTTTTTCAATGAAATCCTTAGCAACCTCCAGAGATACATCAGCCTCTAGAAGGGCTTGCCTTATTCCTCTTAAACCTTCATCAACTTGAGCTTCATCAAGTGAAGGTGATTTTTTTAAAGAAGAAAAGATTTCTTCAAATTTATTTGTTAAATTTTCAAACATATTTTCAAACAGCAGTAATCGCACTAGTGGGCGAACCCTCGCTGACTAGTGTCGATCTCTTTGTTTCCAAAGACACCGCAAAGTTAATGTTTTTGCGGAAACGGCAACAACCTATAATAGAGGTTCAAAAAGTCAATAAATAAGTTAAATATCTGTATATGGATATCAAAGCGTTTAAAATGGATGGTTTAGGTAATGATTTTGTCATTATAGATAATAGGCAAAAAATTACTAATTTGAGCAAAGAGCAAATTATTAAAATTTGCGATAGAAAATTTATAGGTTGTGATCAGTTAATATTAATAAATAAAAATGATAGATCTGATGCATCTCTAGAATTTTACAATTCTGATGGTGGAATTTCTGGAGCATGTGGAAATGGAACAAGATGCGTTGCAGATTTGTTATCTAAAGAAAATAATAAATCATTAGTTACTTTAACTACACAATCTGGTGATTTGAAATCTGAGATATTGGGAGAAAAATTAGTCTCTACAGAGATTGGGAAAGGTAGAACAGTGTGGAATGAAATTCCACTTTCTGAAAAATTGGATACCAATAACCTTAATATAAAAATAACTGATCTAAATAATAATAATTATACTGGTGGTACAGCAGTGAATGTTGGAAACCCACATGTCATTTTTTTTGTTGATAATAATGAAAATTTTGAAATAAAGAAAATTGGACCAGAAATTGAAAACCATCCTTTATTTCCAGAAAAATGTAATGTCACTTTAGCAACAGTCGTTAATAAGGAATTAATTAAAGTTAAAGTGTGGGAAAGAGGGGCAGGTCTTACTAAAGCTTGTGGTACAGCAGCTTGCGCTACTGCTTTTGCTGCAATAAGAAATGGACTTTCAGGTAACAAGGTAGATATAGAGTTTTCTACTGGTAAGTTGTCAATATTTATTGATGAAAATAACAGTATTCATATGAAAGGACCCGTTTCTGATATTAAAGAAATTAATATAAAAATTTAATGGGAATTTTTGATAAATTTAAATCTGGTTTTAAGAAAAGTGCATCAGCATTTAGTTCAGGTTTAAAAAATATTGTCATTAAAAAAGAAATAGATGACAAAACATTGGATAAGATCGAAGATTATTTGATTCAATCAGATGTTGGAATTGCTGCTGCATCAGAAATTAGAG
>CACBBX010000002.1 GCA_902537575.1 uncultured Pelagibacteraceae bacterium | reverse complement strand
TTCAGCTAATTTTATTGAAGTTTTAATGACTTTATCTAAATTGTTGTTTATTTCTTTAGTTGCAGATTTTAACCACAATTTGAAATCAGTGATTACTTGATCATTTCTTGATCTAGCTGTATGGACATACCCGGCCTCTTCACCAATAATTTGAAAAAGTCTTTTTTCAATATTCATATGAATATCTTCAAATTTTTTATTGTATTCAAATTTTTTACTTGAAATTTCTCTCTCTATTTTATTCAGACCATAAATAATCTTATTTTTAATTTTGAATGAGATTATTTTTTGCTTAAAAAGCATCTCAACATGAGCAATTGATCCTTTGATATCTTCTTTGTAAAGTTTTTTGTCGACATCTAGAGAATTACCAACTTTTTGAAACAAACTTGATGAATTTTTTTTAATGCGTGTGTTCCATATTGCCTGGTTGTTTTTATTTTTTGCCATGATATTTAATTATACCTATTTAATATGAGAATTTTAATATTATTTACCTTTTTAATAACAAATGCTTTAGGAAATGAATTACCAGATTTAAAAAATCTTGTAGTCCATAAAATCCCAAAAATGTACGATAATGTTATTTTTTTAGATGATACGGATGAGGAAATTAATATTCAAAATTTAGATAGTAAGCTAATAATATTAAATTTTTGGGCAACTTGGTGTGAACCATGTAAAGAGGAAATGCCTTCTTTAAACAGACTGCAGGCAAATCAAAAGCTGAAGAACCTAAAAATATATCCAATTAATATTGGTAAAGAAAATTTAAATAAAGTTAAAAGTTTTTTTGCTGAATTAGATATAAATAATTTAGAGCCCTATTTTGATAATCCATCAACTCTAGCAAAAACTTTTTCTTTAAGAGGGCTTCCAACTACCATACTTTTAAATTCTAAAGGGGAAGAATTTGCTAGAATCATTGGTTCAATAAATTTTGATGATGAAAATTTTATTAATTGGCTAAAAAATTTAAGTTAATCTTTAAAAAAATAGGCAAAAGCGACCAAAGCAATTATAGCAATAAATTGTAAAATCACTCTCATTTGCATTAACTTATTTGAATATTTTTTACTTGTTTCCCCACCCTTAAAAAGAGTTCCTATACCTAAAATTAAGACTACACCCACTGCAATTAAAAGTGTAATAGACAGAACTTTAACTATTATTCCTGATAACATTTTTGTATTGTAGATTGTTTTTAGAAATAAATCACTTAATTAGTTAACTATGACATTTTGCCTTAACTCAGTAATTATCAGACCTGAAAACGGAATTGAAATAAAAAATGCGATTATTTTATTACATGGATATGGTGGAGATGGAAAGGATATTAGTATGCTCTCATTAAATTGGAAAAGACATATGCCAAACACAGTTTTTATATGTCCAAATGGACACGAGACATGTGCTATGAACCCTTCAGGATATCAATGGTTTGATCTCAGTAAAGAAGAACCAACTTATATATTGGAGCAATCAATTAAAGCTGAGAATATAATTAAAAAATTTATAGAGGAGATTAAATTAGAATTTAATTTATCAAATAAAGACATATGTTTATCTGGTTTTAGTCAAGGTTGTATGATGTCTTTAAATGTTGGCTTAACATCAGATGAAAAATTTTCTTGTATTGTTGGTTTTTCTGGAAAAATTATTGATAAGGATAACTTAAAAAATAGAATCAAAAACAAAACTGAAACTTTACTTATCCACGGTGATACGGATCAAATTGTCCCATCAATCAATTTACTAGAGGCAAAAGACTTTTTAATAAGAAATAATATAAAAGTTGATACACTTTTAATTAAAAATTGTGATCATCACATTCCTGTACAAGCTTCTAGTAAAGCATTGAATTATATATTAAAGAAATTTTAATATCTCTTAATATTGATTAAGTGGATCAACTGAGTTAAAATTAACCTATGAATAATTTTATTGAACAAAATGTTTCATTAGAAAAATGTCCAGCATTAGTCTTAAATGCTGATTACAGACCGTTAAGTTACTATCCTTTATCATTATGGTCGTGGCAAGACACAGTTAAATCAGTTTTTTTAGATAGAGTGATCATAGTTAGCAACTATGATAGAATTATTCGAAGCCCTTCTTTTAATATGCAATTACCAAGCGTTATTGCACTCAAAGATTATATTGTTCCACAATCAAAACCTAGCTTCACAAGATTCAATGTATTCTTGAGAGATAAATTTTCTTGCCAGTATTGTGGTAGTGGCGAGGAGCTTACTTTTGATCATTTGCTTCCAAGATCAAAAGGTGGTGAGACTAACTGGGATAACGTTGTTACTGCGTGTTCTGTCTGTAATGTAAAAAAAGGTGGAAAATTATTAAAAAACTCAGGAATGAAATTACATCAGCACCCTTATAGACCTTCAACAGAAGATTTACACAAAAATGGAAAACATTTTCCACCAAACTTTCTTCATAAAAGTTGGATGGACTATCTATATTGGGACGTAGAACTAGAAGCTTAAATTTTTTCAGATATATTTATTGCAATTTTAGACCCGGTTTTTATTAATTTATCTAAAATTAAGTAAGCTCCTTTTTTGGTTGCACCTTTTTCATAAGCAATATCTTTATGATTTAGCTCATCTTCTCTGAATTTGATAATTTTTTTCTTTAACGTTTTTTCACTATCATCAAGTTTGTTAATCTGACTTAAATAATGTTCATCAATAACTTCTTCAACAGAGGCAGTACAAAGCATTGCAGCTCTTTTACCCAACAAAGTTGATCCAAAACCTAAACCGACACCTAACAAGTCCCAAAGAGGTAAAAATTTTGTCGGAGCTATATTCCTTTTTTTTATTTCTTTTTCAAAAAAATCACGATGCTCTTTTTCGTGAATTTTCATTTCTTCAATAGTTTTTTTTAAATTATCATCTTTTACAATCGTATTTAACGCAAGTAATTGACCTTCATAAATTTTTACTGCACCTCTTTCACCAGCATGATCTACTCTTATAAATTCTTCAATTTTTTTTTTATCAGTTCTTTTCATATTTTAAGTAAACATTTGTTAAACCAATAGTTAGCAACAAACAAATTATTATGTTGTAGCTTGTAAGAGATAATCCAAATATTTTAAATGTTACATCTTTGCAACTTATATTTTTTTGTTGTAATTGCTTTAATATCTCATTTTTATCAACAATATTTGCTCCCTTTTTAAGGTCGCATAACAAAGACTCTTGTATAAAACCCTGCTCAATTCCCAGGTGGTATAAGGACAATGCTGTCGCTATTAAAAAAATTATAGCTAATAGGAGAATAAAATATTTTTCTAATTTGTCATATTTATAATTTATTAATACAATAAAGATTGCTAAAAAATATGGGATCCTTTCATATACACAAAGATTACAAGGTTGGTGACCAAGAATGTATTCTATTAAATATGCAGATACCAATGCAATAAAGCTTATTAAAAATATACCTGTAAATAAATTTTTTTTGCTGAGGTTAAACATTAAATTTATAAAATAAAAATATTATTAAGAATATAATAACAAGCAATATCCCCAAAATGGTAAACCATTTTGATCCATGTCTGTTCATAAAATCAGTAAATAAATGTGCGAATTTATACGACAAGTAAGAAATAATAAAAAACCTAAGGCTTCTAGAGATTAGACTTACGAGGATAAATATGAACAGATTAAAACCAATTAATCCACTAGCAATTGTGAAAGCTTTGTAAGGTAAAGGAGTAAAACCTGCTAAAAAAAGTATACTTAACCATGCTAGAAACCCCTCTCCAATAGATAGATTATATTTTAATTTTTCAACTTTATTTTCATATCCATAAAATTCGATCACACTAAAAGATAGATCATAAAAAAATGATCCTAGGATGTATCCAAAAATACCTCCCAAAACTGAAAAAATGGATGCTATCAAAAATATTTTTATGTAATTTTTTTTCTTTGCAATGACCATAGGCACAATCATTACGTCTGGAGGTATGGGAAAAAAAGAACTTTCAATAAACGAAACTAAACCCAAATAAAAGTTTGAGCTCTTATGTGATGCTAAATCTAAACATTTTCTGTAAAGGTTTTGAAACATTTTTTGGTTTTAATATAATTTTAGTTCTTATACTATTTAAATATAATTTAATTAAATTAGTGGGCGAATGGCGGAACTGGTAGACGCGCACGACTCAAAATCGTGTTTCGCAAGAAGTGAGAGTTCGATTCTCTCTTCGCCCACCAAAAGGTATGGAAATAAACAAACACAACAATCTTTTAGAGCTTTTTTATCAGCAATACTTAAAAGAAAAGCCTGATCAAATTTTTTTAAAATCATTAAAAAATTTAGATAATGAATTCACTTGGGAAGAAACTTATTTAAATATTTTAAAACTATCTGAAGAATTAAGTCTATTTATAGAGAACAAAGATCGTTGTTTATTAATTTCAGAAAACAGACCAGAGTGGATGATTACTGATTTAGCAATAATGCTTGCAAAAGGTATTACTGTTCCAGCTTATACGACCTATGTTGAGAGAGATTACGAATATTTAATTAATGATTGTTATCCATCAATTATAATCGTTTCAGATCGTCTTCAATATAATAAAATTAAAAATATAATTAAATCCAAACCTTTCATAAAAAAAATATTATCTTTTGAAGAAATTAAAGATGAGAGAGATGTTGTTTGTATAAAAAATATTTTTAAAAAAGATAAATATAATGAAAAAAATTTTTTAGATTTAGATATTTCTAGAAAAGATCTTGCTTGCATAATTTACACTTCAGGAACACAAGGAAACCCAAAAGGTGTGATGTTAAGTCATGGAGGAATATTAAGTAATTGCGAAGGTGCTTTATTTTTACTTAAAGAGTTCATTTCAAAAAAAGCTAAGTTTCTAACTTGGTTACCCTTGTCACACTCATATGAGCACACGGTTCAATTTGTCCAAATAGCTCTTGGAGCTAGGGTCTTTTATGCTGAAAGTATAGATAAGCTGATAAAAAATATGGGTGAATGTAATCCAGATATTATGACTGCTGTTCCAAGATTTTATCAGAATTTATATCAAAAAATAAATGCATCTTTTAATAAAACTAAAGGCCTTAAAAAATATCTTATTAATAAGATGCTATTTCTAGGAGAGAAGGTTTTATTTAAAAATAATTTGTCCATTTTAGAAAAAGTGCAAAATTTTATTTGTGAAAAAATAGTTAGAAAAAAAATAAAAGCGCAATTTGGTGGTTCTCTAAAGTTATTTATTTCTGGAGGTGGTGCACTGGATAAAGATGTAGGACTATTTTTAAATTCTATAGGATTACCCACATTACAGGGATATGGTTTAACGGAGACTTCTCCAGTTGTAAGCTGTAACCCAAAAGATGATATAAGAATAGATACAGTTGGACCTGCTTTTGCAGCAAATGAGGTTAAAATAGCAGATGATGGTGAGATCTTGGTTAAGGGTGAAAATGTAATGTTAGGCTATTGGAATAATGATGAGGAAACAAAAAAAGTTTTAAAAGATGGATGGCTGTATACTGGTGATATTGGCTATTTTGAAAATAAATATCTTAAAATAACAGACAGAAAAAAAGATATTATAATTACTCCTGGAGGAGATAATATTTCACCAATAAAAATTGAAAATGATCTGTTAAAAATTAATTTTGTTGAGCAAACTTTAGTTTATGGAGATAATAAACCCTATTTGGTTGCTTTGTTAGTTCTAAATAAAGAAAAAACTAACATATCTCACGAAAATATTTCAAAAGAATTAGAAATAGTTAATAAAAATTTATCGAAAATGGAAAAAATTAAAAAATTTGTTATTGTTAAAGATCAATTTACAATTGAAAATGGGTTGATAACTCCAACATTAAAATTAAAAAGATATAAAATTATTCAAAAATATAAAAATCATTTAGAAAACCTTTATTAAATTATTTTTATGAAGTGGTTTATTAACCGCATAAATACTAACTTAATTAATAAAAAAAATTTAAAAAAAATAATAATTCAAAAATAATATTTTATATTTTATGTTTTAATTAAAGGTTTGACATAACTTACAGAAAAAAATAAAAATATATTAACTTCGAATCATTTGATTCGTTTAACTAAAAAAGGGAGCTAAAGATGCCTAAGAAAAGAAAAAAAGCGGCAAAGAAAACTAAGAAAAAAGCTAAGAAAAAAGCTAAGAAAAAAGCTAAGAAAAGAAGAAGAAAATAGTAACTTAGCAATCTTTACAAAAAACGCTTCTCATTACATTCTGTATGAGAGGCGTTTTTTTTATTCCTCAACCACTTCCTCTGTTTCAGAGATTGGCTCATCTGCTGATAGATCTTCAGTTGCAGGTTTAGTAACACCAGTAGTTGACGGTCTTTGTCCGCCTAAATTTCTTTTTAAAGCCTTATCTAATTTTTTTTGAGTATCTTCTAATGAAAAGTTTAATATGATCTGGAATTCAGATAATATTCTTTCATAAGCTTTTTCAAATAGCTGTCTTTCACTGTAAGATTGATCTACCATCAGGTCGTCACCTTTATTTAAATCTCTTACTACTTCTGCTAATTCATAAATTTTCCCAGAGGAAATTTTAGCCTCATATTCTTGTGCTCTTCTACTCCACATAGAACGTTTTATTTTTGGTTTACTTTTAAGGATAGAAATACATTTATTAACTTGATTGATAGTTGCTAGAGCTCTTAAATTGGATTGTTTATTAACCGGAACCATACCATTCGCTTTATCTTTTTCAAATTTAATTACATAGGTTTCAACATCAATCCCACCAATATTTATTTTCTTAAATTCTGTAATTTGTCCTACACCATGTTTAGGATACACAACATAGTCTTTAATCTTATATTCTCTTTTTTCGGTATCTTGTTTTTTAACTTTTTTAATTTCAGGTTTTACTTCGTTAGTTTTAGAGATTCTTAAATTGTCAGCTTTTGAATCAATTGGAGAAGAAACTGTTTTCTTATTTTTTTTTACTTTAACTGGCTTTAAAACTATTTTTTTTGTAACTCTTTTTGTTTTTTTTTTAATTATTTTTTTTGTTTTTTTAATTTTAATTTTAGTAACTTTTTTTTTAGCAACTTTTTTTTTCACTTTTTTTTCGGCTTTTCTGTTAAAGATTTTCTTTAAAATATTTTTCGTACTTATTTTGCTCATCCTTAAATTTATCATGATCCGGTGGAGGATCTTTTTTTTCACTTATATTAGGCCAGATTTCAGAATATTTTTTGTTAATCTCTAACCATTTTTCACTTCCAGACTCTGTATCAGCTTTAATGGCATCAACAGGACATTCTGGCTCGCAAACGCCACAATCTATACACTCATCAGGTTTAATTACAAGCATATTTTTTCCTTCATAAAAGCAATCAACAGGACATACATCTACGCAGTCAGTCAATTTACATTTGATACATTTATCATTAACAAGATAAGTCATTTTAAACTTTCATTTTTAATTTTGTTTTTAATATCTCCCATAATTTTGCTATCCATATAAAGCAGTCCAGCAAGTCTTCTCATTAAATTAGTTTCGTATAAATCAGCGTCTTTGTTTGAGTATATAATAGCCCAAAGCGCCTCTATTATTTTGATTTTTTCATTTTCAGGTAAATTTTTTACTTCTCTTGTAAATTCAAGAATTTGATTTGAATTTTCTTCAATGGTTTTTGCTTCCTTGATTGAGGAAGAAAGATTTTCTTTTTTTACTCCTAATTCTAAAAGTGTTTTTTTAATTATTTCTTCTTCGTTGTCAGTATAATCTTCATCAATTTTTGCTGTATGGATTAACAAAGCACCAACTTTAATTAAAAAGGTATCATCAATTTTTTTATCATCTTTTTTAAAAAACATAATGACTATCTTAGGTTTAAATTTTTTAAAACTTCAAAGGGATTTTCTCTTGAAACTTTTTTAATTGATCCTTTTTTGAATTTTTTGATTGGATTATATTTAAAATATATTTCTTTTTCTTTTTCAAATATTTTATAATTCATTTTTTTTAAGAGTTTCTTAAAGTTTTCTTTGCTACATCCTAAAAGATTTAACATTTCAGGAACTACTTTAATGTCATTTTTTTCTTTAGGATTTGAATTAATTATTAACATAAATAGCCTTTCTAGAATATCTATCCTAACAAAGAATGCGTCAAATTTTTCAAAACCACATAAAAGCATGAAGTTTTGATCTTTTAAGTCTTTATTGTCTACAAAGTTAAGTCCAAATGTAGGAGGTTTTAAATTATAAAATTTTTGGTGAAAATTTTTCCATAATAGAGTTCTCAAAGAAACAGCTTCTGGTTTAATTAATTGATGTAGAAAAACATGATAACGTCCAAATTTTACACCTAATTCTCTAAGAATTTTTCTCTCATTCTGACCTAAATTTTTTAAATATTCAGTAACCTGATCCCTCTTTAGCACACCATTATTTTCATAAAGCTGATAGGCCAAAGCTTTTATAGATGGGTTATTTTCTTTAATATTTTTTAGGTCAATAAGACTTTTTAATACCTCTTTGATTTTTGTTTGAATCCATTTGTAAATATAATCATTTAATTTTTGTTTAGGCCCTTGATCAATTATGTCATCTATTATTAAATTAAAATTAGGATTTAGATAATCTGAACCTGTAGAAAGCCTTGCAATAGGAAATTCGTTCCAATAAATTTTGAAATCTTCATGCAGTTGAATTAAACCTGTATCAATAATTGTTTGAATTCTTCTTTCAAGTTCTGGCCCAATAGTCTGTCTTGCTGCTTTTTTTAAGGATTTGATATCTGTCTCTAAAGCACCTTTTTTAAGGTCTAATTCTAATTTTAAACCATTAATTCTTCCTATAAATTGTTCATCAATCATTACGTCGTTATTTTCTAAGATTTCTGTTTTAAATTCCATGTCTTGTTTTAATCCTCTTGCAAGAACACTTGCTCTTTTATCAATAAAAGTTTTAGTAAGTTCTTCATGAAGTCTGTCTGAAAGTCTATCTTCTAAGTGTTTAGTTTTCTCAATCCAATAATCCTGATTTTCTACCCAATTGTTTTTATTTGAAACATATGACCAAGTTCTAACATTTGCAATTCTATTTGACAAAGAGTCAACATTTCCTTCTAATTTGTCAAGTTTCATAAGCTGCAATCTCATATAATCACTTGAAATTACTCTTTTATCACTACTTAAAAATTTAAATACACTTCTAATAACCTCGTAATGGTTGCCATAAGTTTTTTTTACAAAATCAGGAATTTGACAACATTCCCATAAGAGACTTAGAGTTTTCTGATCAAATTTTAAATTAATAAAATTAGTATCTTTTAAAAAAAATTTAAGAGCTTTTTCATCTTCACACTCATGTATTTTTCTTAACCATTCCATGTGAGGTTTTTCATCTAAACTTTTAATTAAGCTAGATGAGTTATTAAAATTTAAGTTTGAATTCCTCCAAAATAAAGTTCTTATTTCCTCAAATTTATGATTCTCTAGGAGATCTACGTCTTCGGCTGAAATTTGATTACAATCTCCAGTAATTCCAAAGTTACCATCGTTCATGTACCTACCAGCTCTACCTGCTATTTGTCCTATTTCAGCAAGATTAAGTCGTCTTAATTTTTTTCCGTCAAATTTTTTAATGTTAGAAAAATAGACATGATCTAAATCCATGTTTATACCCATGCCTATTGCATCTGTTGCAACTAAAAAGTCGACGTCTCCAGATTGATATAGTTCCACTTGTGAATTCCTCGTCTTAGGACTAAGTGAGCCCATTACAATTGCTGCCCCACCCTTCTGTCTTCTGATCAATTCAGCTATTGCATAAACCTCTTCAGCAGAAAAAGCTATAATTGCAGTTTTTCTATTTATTCTAGAAATTTTTTTATGACCTGCATAAGTCAGTTTTGAGAGTCTTTCTCTATTCATAAACTCAATATCTTCGTCTAAATTAGAAATAATATTTTTCATAGTATTGGATCCCATAAGCATGGTAAGTTTTTCTCCACGCATATTTAAAAGTCTATCAGTAAATATATGACCTCTTTCATGGTCGGCACACATTTGTATTTCATCTACTGCAACAAATTCCAAGTGTTTGTCTATTGGCATAGACTCTACGGTGCAAAGGAAATATTTTGCCCCAGAGGGAATAATTTTTTCCTCTCCAGTTATTAGAGCAACTTTGTTAATATCAATTTTTTTTATAACTTTGTCGTAGACCTCTCTTGCTAATAATCTCAATGGAAAGCCAATCATTCCAGTTTCAAAGGAAAGCATAGTTTCTATTGCAAGATAAGTTTTTCCTGTATTGGTCGGCCCAAGAACAGCTGTAATTTTATTTTTTTTCATTCTATGTTTGGTATTCTTTTTTTTTAGCCTACCAGATATTGTTGGTCTTAAAGAACAAAAATGGTCTAAAACATGACCGAATCGTAAGATAAAAAGTTCTCATTTTCTTTTAAATTTGGGTGAGATTAACATAAATAGGAATAATTCTATAATAGTAATTTGCAAAAAAACATGACCAAAAAACTTTGGCAAGCATCACTAAAAGAAAAGAAAAACTCAAATCTTTTTGCTTTTGAAAACTACCTGACAAAAAAATTTAATATAAAATTTAATAAAAGTTATAAAAATTTATTAGAATGGAGTATTAAAAATTCTCCAGAATTTTGGAGTACATTCTGGGATTTTAGTAAAATTAAAGGTATTAAAAGTAAAAAAAAAATAAGGAAATCAAACATTTTTTATAAAAACTTATTTCTTCCAGGTACAAAATTAAACTTTGGTCAAAATTTATTATCTAAAAATAATGATGAAAAAGCTATAACTTTTGTGAGTGAAAATGGTTTTAGGGAAGAAAGATCTTGGAAAAAGTTAAATTTAAATACAGCTAGTGTTATTCAGTTTCTAAAACAAATTAAAATAGTAAAGGGCGACAGGGTAGCAGCTTATATGCCTAATTGTATAGAGACTGTTGAGGCATTTTTAGCAACAACATCAATCGGTGGGATATGGTCTTCCTGTAGCCCAGATTTTGGAACAAATGGTGTTATAGAAAGATTCTCACAAATAAAACCAAAGGTATTATTTATCACAGATCAGTATTTTTATAACGGAAAGAAAATAAATATCATTGAAAGACTTTCTGAAATTTTAGAACAAATACCATCTATAAAAAATGTAGTTGTCGTTAATTATCCTGGCAATAAATTTGTAAAAAATAATAAGAAATTTAAAAAGTTGAAATTATTTAAATGGACTAATTGTATCAATAAAAATCCCAAAGAAATAAAGTTTAAATTGTATGATTTTGAAAATGAATTAGCAATCCTATACTCTAGTGGAACAACTGGTAAACCTAAATGCATTTGCCACAGAACTGGAGGAGTCTTAATTCAACATAAAAAAGAGCATCAATTACATTGTGATATAAAAGAGGGAGACAATGTGTTTTATTTTACTACTTGTGGATGGATGATGTGGAATTGGTTAATATCAGTATTAGCCTCAAAAGCTTCAATTGTATTATTCGATGGCTCTCCAATATATAAAAGCAAAGATTTATTGCTTAAGATTGCAGAAAAAGAAAAAATTACATTGTTAGGAGTAAGTGCAAAATATGTTGATACGCTCAGAAAATATAAGCCAAATTTGAAATTTAAATTTAAGCTGCAAAAGTTAAAAACTATCTGTTCAACTGGCTCACCATTGTCTAATGATGGATTTAAGTATGTTTATAAGAATATTAAAAAGAATGTTCATTTAGCCTCTATATCAGGTGGCACAGATATAGTTTCTTGTTTTGTACTTGGAAATTTATATGAACCAGTTAATCTTGGAGAAATTCAAAATAAGGGTTTAGCTTTAGATGTCGATATACTTAATGATAGTGGGTATCCTGTAAAAAATACTAAAGGAGAATTTGTTTGCAAAAATCCTTTCCCCTCAATGCCAATAAAATTTTGGAAAGATAATAATGATATCAAGTATAAAGATGCCTATTTTAAACGTTTCAAAAATATTTGGCATCATGGAGATTATGCCGAGGTTAAAAAGACAGGTGGATTCGTTATTTATGGCAGATCAGATACAACCTTAAATCCTGGTGGTGTCAGATTAGGAACTTCAGAGATATATTCTCAAGTAGAAAAATTTAACGAAGTTAAAGAGTCATTAGTAGTAGGGCAATCATGGGACAATGATATTAGAATTATTCTTTTTGTTGTAATGAATAAAAAGCACTCATTATCAGAAAACTTATTAAATAATATAAAATCACAAATAAAAAAGAATGCTTCACCCAGACATGTACCTACGAAAATAATTGTGGTAAAAGATATTCCAAGAACTAAAAGTGGAAAAATTGTTGAGCTAGCTGTTAAGAACATTATAGAAGGAAATAGAATAAAGAATAAGGAAGCTTTAGCTAACCCAGAGGTATTAGATTATTTTAAAAATCTAAAGGAGTTAAACTATTAAATATAAATTATCGTTTGACCAAAATCTTCCATACTCCAGATGCAGAAGTTATAATTTTATTATTACATTTAAGTTCACAAAATAAAAATACTAGAGTCTTAGTCTTTTTTAAAATTTTAGTGTGACCTATAATTTCATCATCTAATTTTGATGCACCAATAAATTTTAGATCTAATGAAATCGTAACACAAGGTGTATTCCCTGCAGCTCTATGGGCTGCAGTTCCTGATCCTGCATCAACTAAAGCTGAAAGATAACCACCATGTGTTATGCCAGCGGCATTTAAATGATTCTCATTAATTTTTGATTTAAACTCATATTCTGTTTCAGAGATAGATCTAAATAAAACACCTCCATTGTGTCTCATAAAACCAGGTTTGATGCTTATTTGCTCAAATTCATTATTCATGATTTTTTATAATACATAAGTTAAAAATAATAAAATTATTAGAATAAGTATAAAAAAATAAATAACTGACTTTTGGAGTGATGCTTTTATGAGCCAATCGAACATTTTTACCTTTTTTTTGGTGGACCGCCCAGAACTCGAATCTGGAATCTCCCGGTTCGTAGCCGAGCGCCTTATCCAATTTGGCCAGCGGTCCTTAATTTTTTAAAATTTTTGTAAATATAGCAAAATTTAATGTTTTTTTTGATTTTAATAACAATTTTTTGTGAATTAAAATATAGGTTTGCATTAAAAAGACATTTAATGTGCTAAAATATCATTAAATATGCCTTTATTAGGGTGTATAAACCGATTTAAAAAATGAGCGAAAAATTACTTGTTCCTGACATTGGAGAATTTGAAAACGTCGAGGTAATAGAAATATTGGTAAAAGCAGGGGATCACATAAAGAATGACGATCCTTTAATAACAATTGAAAGTGATAAATCAAGCGTTGAAATCCCCTCAACAGTTTCCGGCAAGGTAGAGAAAATAGAACTTAAAGTTGGAGACAAGGTTTCAAAAGGAGATTTAATTTTAAATTATGTGTCCACATCAAAATCTTCACATGAAAGCTCACTTCCAAAAGATACCGAAAGTATAATAAAACAAGCAGAAGAAGTTATTGCTATACAAAAAGAAAAAGAATTAACAAGTATTATTCCTGAAAACAAGCAATCAATTATACAAGTCAGCAATGGTTTAGATATAGATCCTCTGGAAACAAAAGATTGGTTAGAATCTTTATCAGCTGTAATTTCTAAAGATGGGAATCATAGAGCTCATTTTTTAATTAAAGAGTTAATTAACAAAGCTTACCGTGAAGGTGCAAATATTCCTTACACTCAAAATACACCATACATTAATACAATACCTCCTGAGGCTGAGGTGAAATCTAATGGAGATCAAAATATTGAGAGAAGAATAAGGTCATTAATTAGATGGAATTCAGCTGCTATGGTAGTTAGAGCTAATAAAAAATTTCCAGAATTAGGTGGACATATAGGTACATTTGCATCAGCAGCAACTTTGTATGATGTGGGAATGAACCATTTTTGGAGAGCAAAAAATAATAAATTTGGTGGAGATTTGGTTTACTTTCAAGGTCATAGCGCTCCAGGAATGTATGCAAGAGCATATTTAGAGGGTAGATTAAACGAAAAACAATTAGATAGTTTTAGACAAGAGGTTAAACCTGGAGGACTATCCTCTTATCCTCACCCATGGTTAATGCCAAAATTTTGGCAATTTCCAACAGTCTCAATGGGTCTTGGTCCTATGCTTGCAATTTATCAAGCAAGATACATGAAATATTTAATTAACAGAGGATTAATAAAAGATGAGGGAAGAAAAGTATGGGCATTCTTAGGCGACGGAGAGATGGACGAACCAGAGTCGATGGGAGCTATTGGTTTAGCTGCTAGAGAGAATTTAGATAATTTAATTTTTGTTATTAATTGTAACCTTCAAAGGTTAGATGGGCCTGTTAGAGGTAATGGAAAAATAATTCAAGAACTTGAGGGAAGTTTTAGAGGATCTGGTTGGAACGTGATAAAAGTAATTTGGGGTTCTTACTGGGACTCTTTACTTGCTAATGATAAAAAAGGCCATTTAGTAAAACTTATGAACGAGACAGTTGATGGAGAATATCAAGCTGCTAAAGCAAGGGATGGCGCTTATGTAAGGGAAAAATTTTTTGGAAAATATCCTGAAACTTTAAAAATGGTTTCAAGTCTATCAGATAAAGATATTTGGAGATTAAATAGAGGTGGGCATGACCCACATAAAGTTTATGCAGCATATGATAAAGCAAACAAGCATCAAGGAAGCCCAACAGTTATTATTGCTAAAACTATTAAAGGATATGGGATGGGAAAATCTGGAGAAAGTGTAAACACAACCCATCAAACAAAAAAATTAGATGTTGATGATCTAATGTATTATAGAGACCGTTTTGATGTCCCTTTGACAGATGAACAAGTCAGAAATATTGAATATTTTAGACCAGATGAAAAATCTCAAGAAATTAAATATTTAAAAGAAAGAAGAATTAAATTAGGTGGATTTTTACCAGAAAGGTCAACTTTTGCAAAACCTATTAAAGCACCCTCAAAAGATATTTTTGATTTTATGAAAGTATCAACAGGTGAAAAAGAAATGTCTACTACAATGGCCCTTGTTAGAATGTTAACTAATTTAATGAGGGATAAAAATATTTCTCCAAGATTAGTTCCAATCATTCCAGACGAAGCAAGAACATTTGGGATGGAAGGATTTTTTCAAAAAATCGGAATTTATGCTCATGAAGGTCAAAAATATGAACCAGAAGACTCTGCTCAATTAAGTTCATATAGAGAAGAAAAAAGTGGACAAGTTTTAGAGGAAGGAATTAATGAGGCAGGTGCAATGTCTTCATGGATTGCTGCAGCAACATCTTACACAAACCATGATATTGAAATGATTCCAATCTACACTTTTTATTCGATGTTTGGTTTTCAAAGAATTGGAGATCTTGCATGGGCTGCTGGAGATAGTCAAGCTAGAGGTTTTTTAATTGGAGCCACCGCAGGAAGGACAACATTGGCCGGAGAAGGTCTGCAGCACCAAGATGGTCACAGCCATTTAATTGCTTCAACAATTCCAAATTGTGTAACTTACGACCCAACATACCACTATGAACTTGCTGTAATTTTTAGAGAAGGTTTGAGAAGAATGCACGAGAAAAAAGAAAATGTCTTTTATTATATTACAACAATGAATGAAAATTATACTCATCCAGAAATGCCAAAAGATAAAAACACAGAAGAAGGAATATTAAAAGGGATGTATAAAATAAAAGATCTTAACAAGCATAAAAAAACTAAAATCCAACTTCTTGGATCAGGCACAATACTTAGAGAAATGATTTCGGCAGCTGAAATTTTGCAAAAGGATTATCAAATTGATAGCGAAATTTGGAGTGTTACCAGTTTTAATGAGCTTAGAAAAGATGGAATGGATGTTGAGAGATATAATTTGTTAAATCCTGACAAAGAACCAAAAATATCTTTTGTCGAACAATGTTTAGGTAAAACAGAGGGTCCAATTATGGCTGCTTCAGATTATATGAGAATGAATTCAGATCAAATTAGACCTTATACTAACAAAAGTTTCTATTCTTTAGGCGCCGATGGTTTCGGTAGGAGCGATACAAGAAAAAATCTAAGAAAATTCTTTGAAGTAGATAAAGAACATATAGTTGCATATGGATTGAGTATTTTAGCAAAAGAGCAACTTATAGCCTCAAAACACGCAAAAGATGCAATGAAAAAATACAACATTGATAGCAACAAACCAATCCCTACTAAGTTATAAAATGAAAGAGATAGATATTAAGGTTCCAAATATTGGTGATTTCACAGATGTTGAGGTAATAGAAGTTTTAGTTAATGAAGGTCAAAATATATTAAAAAATGATCCATTAATAACAATTGAGAGCGATAAATCTAGCGTTGAAATTCCATCAAACTTTGAAGGAAAAGTCAAATCTTTAAAATTAAATATTGGAGACAAGGTTTCGGAAGGTGATTTAATTTTAGTATTAGAAAGTTTTTCAAGCGAAAATAAAATTAAAGAGGAGACAAGAATTGAAAAAAAATCTGAACCAACTGTTGCAGTAAAACAAATTAAAGAGCAAATTTCTACAAATCAAAAAAAAATTACCGACATTTCTTATGCCAGTCCAAAAGCTAGAAAATTTGCGAGGGAGCTAGGCGTGAATATTAATGAAGTGGAAGGTAGTGAAAAAGATGGAAGAGTAATAGAGGATGATATTAAAAAATTTGTTTCTTCAAAATCAGTAAAAAATAATCAAATTAAAGAAGTTAAATCAAGTAAAATCAAGAATGAGTATGAGCACGCAGATTTTGGAAAAGTGGAGATTAAAGATATACCAAGAGTAAAGAAGTTAGCTTCAACTTATCTTACAAATTCATGGACCACAATTCCACATGTAACAAATCATGATGAGGCAGATATAACTGAAATGGAAAATTTTAGAAGTTCACTAACAGATAACTATACCGGAGAAAAAATTAAAATTACACCACTAGCATTTATAATAAAAGCATTAGTAAACTCATTAAAAAAATTTCCAAGTTTCAATTCGTCTATAGACGAAATTGAAACTGGAAAAATGACTTTAAAAAAATATTATCATATTGGAATTGCTGTTGATACACCAAATGGATTAATGGTTCCAAAAATAAGAAATGCTAATAACAAAAAAATTTCATTAATTAGCAAAGAATTAAGAGAACTAAGCGAACTTTGCAGAAATTTAAAAATAGACAAAAAAGAGTTATTTGGAGGATCAATGACTATTACAAGTTTAGGAGGAATAGGAGGATCTTTTTTTACACCAATAATAAATTATCCTGAAGTTGCTATTTTAGGAATTGGAAGATCGGAAAAGAAACAGATCCATATTAATGGAAAATTTCAAACTAGAGTAATGTTGCCAATTTCCTTATCCTATGATCACAGAATTATTGATGGTGCTGAGGCAGCTAGGTTTAACAACGATTTAAAAGAAAATCTTGGGAAAAATTTTGCCTACAAATTAGCAGTATAATTTTATAAAAAAATTATTTACACATAGGTAATGATTGAAAGTGTTAAAATTTTAACAAATAGCTTACGTATAAAGTTTAAGGGCGAGACTATAGAAAATTTTCCTAATATTTGGTTAAGAGACCATGCAAAAGACGAGCAAAACTGGGATAGAAGAAGTCATCAAAGAAAAACAAACACAGGCTGTTTAGACTTAGATATCAAAATTAAGCAAGCAAAATTGAAAAATGAGGGACAACATATAGAAATTTTGTGGTCAGATATGACGAATGTAGTGTCGTATTCATCAGAATATTTGCTTAAGCATTTACTGTGTAAAAACCGTAAAGATTTTAAATTTCGTTTGTGGAAAAAGTATCAAATTAAGGAAGATATATTCTTAAGTTATAAAGATATAATGAGAGAGAATGGTTTTAAATTTTTTTTAGAAAAAATATACAAATTTGGTTTTTGTGTAATTACTAATTGTGAAACTAACCTTAAAGCAGTAGAAACAATTGCAAATAAAATTGGATATGTAAGGCAGTCTATTTTTGGAGGTCTTTGGGAGTTTGAGTCAAACCAGGATAAGGCTGATAGTGCTTATACACAAGAAGAGCTAAAACCACACACTGACGCAACATACAGTAATGATGCACCAGGTTTGCAATTATTGCTGTGCTGTGATTATAAAGCAAAAGGGGGAGAGTCAATATTAGTAGATGGTTTTAAAATAGCACAAAATTTAAAAAAAAATGATAAAGATTTATTTGATTTTCTCTCTAGCGTCGAAGTGCCTGGAAAATATATTGGTGATGGAGTAATTCTTGAGGCCAAGAGACCTATTTTTAAATTAGATAATAACGAGCTAATCCAAGTAAGTTTTAACAATTATGATCGAACAGAGTTTAGATTAGATGAATTACAAACGCTTAAATTTTACGAAGGAATTAAAAAAATTAATAATCTAATAAATAAACCCGAATATCAATGGAGACACGTTTTAAATCCAGGACAATTACTAATTTTTAATAATTGGAGAATTTTACACGGAAGAAGCTCATTTAAGGGAAAACGAAAAATGGCTGGATGTTATATCAACATGGAAGACTTTATGAGTGCATGTAGAGTTAATGGTATAAGCTAAAAATTTAATTTAATAAATAAATATGACTAAGTCATTTTCAATTATTTGTGCAATCATAACTACTTTTATATGGGGCACAGCATTTATTGCTCAAGATACAGGCATGGATAATATTGGTCCATTAACTTTTAATGCTGCGCGTTTTTGGGTTGGTTTTATTACAATTTTACCTATCGCAATTTTTTTTGAAAAAAAAAAAATAATTAGTGAAATTCATAAAAATAAGCCAAAATTCTTCAAATATTTATGTATAATGGGTGTATCTTTATTTTTAGGGACATCTTTGCAGCAAGCATCTCTACAATTCACAAATGTGGCTAATGCTGCTTTTTTCACTATTTTTTATGTTCCACTAGTACCAGTATTATTATTTTTTATATATTCACAAAAAGTCCATTGGAGTATTTGGCCTTCAATAGGTCTTTGTATATATGGAGTTTATTTATTAAGTAACTTCTCTGACTCGGAAATTATGAAAGGGGACGCCTTAGTTATTTTATGTTCATTATTTTGGGCACTTCATATAATTTTTGCTGGAAAATTTATGGAGATTTTTGATATTCCTGTATTTTATGCTGCTCTACAGGGATTTTTAGTAGCAACATTATCAACTATAACAGCTTATACTTTTGAGGAAATTATAATTTCAAATATTCTCCTAGAAAGTTCCTCAATAATATATGCTGGTGTTTTATCTGGAGGAGTAGCTTTTACTCTCCAAATGTTTGCACAAAAAAACATAGAGGAAGCGCCAGCAGCAATTATATATTCTTTAGAGGGAGTTTTTGCTGTAATAGCTGCTTGGATTATTTTAGATCAATTATTAGATATCAACAATATAATAGGCTGTATATTAATTTTAATTGCAGTTATATTTTCACAACTAGCTCCAGGTACAAAAAAACTAGTAAATAATTAAAAATAAAATAAAAGCAATTATTATTCTATAGATTACAAAAGCATTCATAGAAAATTTATTTATATAAATTAAAAAAAATTTGACTGTCATAAAAGATAATATAAATGAAGAGACTATTGCAAAGAATACCAAGTAATTAAATTCAACAGGTTGATTTACAATATCCTTCAAACCTAAAAAGCTTGCTCCACTAAGTGCAGGGATAGAAAGTAAAAAAGATATTTTACTAGAGTCTACTCTATTAAATTTTAAAATCCTAGCTGCAGTTATGGTAATACCTGCCCTACTTACACCAGGAACAAGAGATAAAATTTGAAAAAAACCAATAAAAAATATTGTTTGAATATTTAAATTACTTGAAATTTTCTTGTCAAATCTGTTTTTATCTGCGATGAACAAAACTATTGCAAATGTTAGAGTAGTCCATGCTATTACTTTCACATCTCTAAGAACGTAAATAAAATCTGTAGAATATAAAATATATCCAACAATTATTAACGGAAGAGATCCAAGACCAATTAAACTTAATAATCTTTTGTTATTTTTAATATCTAATAATTCTTCTCTAAAAAAATAAATTATTGCTAACAAAGATCCCAAATGAAGACTAATATCTATTAACAAAGAATTAGATTTGAACTCATACAAGTTTGAAACAAGAATTAAGTGAGCAGATGAGCTTATTGGTAAAAACTCAGAAACACCTTGAATTACTGAAAGGATTAATACTTCTATTATATTTTGAAACATCGCTTCTTCGTAGCTTATAAAATATCGATTTAAAACAATTCGATTTGATCATATTAGGTATGCATTTATTAGAAAGTTGTTTAAATTCGTTATGTGTCATCAAATTAAAGTCATAATTTATGACCTATTTTATACTTTATTTAATAAAATCAACGTATAACTTGCAAAAAATTATAAAATTATTATGCCAGATAAAATGTTAAAATTTGTAAAAATAGGTCAGCAAACTCCACCTAAAAGGGAAGTTAGGTCCAGAAAACAAGATTTCAATGAGATTTATGACGAATATGTAACTGAAAAAGCGAAAGAGCAATCAAGTAGATGTTCTCAATGTGGAGTCCCTTTTTGTCAGGTTCACTGTCCATTAAGTAATAACATTCCGGATTGGCTAAAACTTACTGCTGAAGGAAGACTTAAAGAAGCTTATGAGCTTTCTCAAAGTACAAATAATATGCCTGAAGTTTGTGGCAGAATATGTCCCCAAGACAGATTATGTGAAGGAAATTGTGTTATCGAGCAATCTGGACATGGAACTGTTACAATTGGTTCAGTTGAAAAGTATATTACTGATAATGCATGGGAACAGGGTTGGGTGAAACCAATTCAAGTTAATCAGGAAAAAAATCAAAGTGTGGGCATTATAGGTGCAGGTCCAGCTGGTTTAGCAGCTGCAGAGCAATTAAGAAAAAGTGGATATAAAATTACAGTTTATGATCGATATGATCGAGCAGGTGGTTTGTTAATTTATGGAATCCCAAATTTTAAATTAGAAAAAGAAATTGTTGAGAGAAGAACTAGACTTTTAAAAGATGGAGGCATACAGTTTGTTCAAAATTTTGAGGTTGGTAAAGATGCAACTTTAGATCAATTACGTAAAAAGCACGATGCGATTTTGATTGCGACTGGAGTTTATAAAGCAAGAGAAGTTGAGCTGAAGGGAAATGATTTAGATAATATTTTTCCAGCCATGGATTTTTTAACTGCATCAAATAAAAAAGGTTTAGGGGATGAAGTCGAATTATTTGATAAGGGAATTTTAAATGCTGAAGGCAAAGATGTTGTTGTAATAGGGGGTGGTGACACAGCTATGGATTGTGTTAGGACCTCTATCAGACAAAAAGCAAAATCTGTAAAATGTTTATACAGAAGAGATAAAGAAAATATGCCTGGTTCAGCTAGAGAGGTTGCTAATGCTGAAGAAGAAGGGGTTCAATTTATTTGGCTATCAAGTCCAAAAGAATTCAAAGGTACAAATAAAATTGAAAAATTAGTTGTAGATCAAATCAAACTTGGTGATCCTGATGAGAGTGGAAGAAGGAAACCACAGATTCAGGAAGGTTCAAGTTATGTAATCAATGCTGATATGGTTATAAAGGCTTTGGGTTTTGATCCTGAAGATTTACCAAAAATGTTTGAAGCAAATGAGTTACAAGTAACAAAATGGGGAACAATTAAAGCTGATTTTGATACCATGGAGACTAACATTAAAGGTGTATTTGCTGCTGGTGATATAATTAGAGGTGCTTCTTTAGTAGTTTGGGCAATTAAAGATGGAAGAGATGCTGCAACTTCAATTAAAAATTATTTAGAGAATAAGACTTTAAAAGAGAGAAGAGTAGCATAGTGAAAAATTACATTAAGAATAGAGAATTATTAAAACAAAATCATGTGTACTCTGACGATATGGAGCATGATGCGTGTGGAGTTGGAATTATTGCATCTACAGAAGGTAAAAAATCTCGTAAAGTTGTTGAGTATGGTATTGAAGCTTTAAAAGCTGTTTGGCACAGAGGTGCAGTAGATGCAGATGGCAAAACAGGAGATGGTGCAGGAATTCATGTTGAAATTCCAAAAGATTTTTTTATAGAAAAAATAGAGGTGACTGGTCATACCCATGATAACTCTGAAATAGGTGTAGGCATGATTTTTTTACCTAGAAATGATTACGAAGGTCAAGAAAACTGCAAAACAATCGTGGAGAGTGAATTAACAAAAAATGGTTTTAGTATTTATGGTTGGAGACAGGTTCCAATTAATCCAAACGTATTGGGAGAAAAGGCAATACAGACTATGCCTGAAATTATTCAAGTTTTGTTTAAACCGTATAATTCAGAACTTACAAATAAAGATCTAGAAAGAAAAATATACGAAACTAGAAGAAAAATAGAAAATGAGGCATTTAAAAAATCCTTAAATAATTTTTACATTTGTTCATTAAGCTCTAAGTCAATTATTTACAAAGGTATGTTTTTAGCTGAGGCAATTTCAGATTTTTATTTAGATTTAAAAGATGAAAGATTTATTTCAAGATTTGCAATCTTTCATCAAAGATTTTCGACGAACACGGCTCCAAGTTGGAATTTAGCTCAACCGTTTAGAGCAATCGCTCATAATGGTGAAATAAATACATTCAGGGGAAATAGAAATTGGATGAAAGTTCATGAACAAGAAATGAATAGTAATCTTTTTGAAAATATAGAAAATTTAAAACCAGTAATTCAACAAGGTACTTCAGATTCTGCTGCGTTAGATAATGTGTTTGAATTACTCAATATTTCTGGCCAGCCAGCACCTTTAGCCAAGTTAATGTTGGTTCCAGATGCTTGGTCAAAAAAAAATGAAACTTTACCCAAAGATCACCAACAGTTGTTTAACTTTTTAAATAGTACAATGGAACCATGGGACGGCCCAGCAGCTATTGCAGGAACTGATAATGAATGGGTAATTGCAGCTAACGATAGAAATGGATTACGACCATTAAGATATGCGATTACAAAAGATAATTTGTTATTTGCAGGATCAGAGACTGGTATGATTGAGCTTAATGAAAAAAGAATACTTTCTAAAGGTAGACTGGGGCCAGGAGAAATTATTGGTGTTAGAATTGAAAAAGGAAAAGTTTTTAAAAACAAGCAAATTAAAGATTATCTAGCAAAAGAGTACAAGCATTTTAATTCACAGATTATTGACTTAGATGACAAATTAACAATTTCTGATGAGAAAAATTCTTACTCTGGAGACGAATTAAGAAGAAGACAATATGCATTTGGAATTAGTCTAGAAGATTTAGAATTGATATTACATCCGATGGCAGAGGATGCGAAAGAAGCTACAGGATCGATGGGGGATGATACCCCCCTCGCAGTATTATCTGACAGATATAGACCCCTATATCATTTTTTTAGACAAAACTTCAGTCAAGTAACAAACCCTCCGATAGACTCTTTAAGAGAAAATAAAGTGATGAGTCTAAAAACAAGATTTGGAAATCTTGGAAATATTCTTAATTTTGACAATCTAACAAAGCAAAATATTTACGTTTTAAACAGTCCAATTTTATCAAATTCACAATTTGAGAAATTCATCAATTTTTTTGGAAAAAATTCTTCTATAATTGATTGTACTTTTTCTGACGATGAAAGTTTGCATGAGTCTATAAAAAGAATTCAAAAAGACTCAGAAATAGCAGTAAGACAAGGAGTTACTCAATTAATTTTAAGTGACAAAGAGCTTTCAATTAGGAAGCTTCCAATTCCAATGTTACTCGCAGTTGGTGCGATCAATTCATTTTTAATTGAAAAAAAATTGAGAGGTTATGTTTCTATCAATGTCCAGTCAGGGGAAGCAATAGATACACACTCTTTTGCAACTTTAATTGGAGTAGGAGCAACTACAGTAAATCCATATCTAGCTTTTGACAGCTTGTATCAAAGACATGAGAAGAAATTGTTTGGAAAATTTAGTTTTGATGAGTGTGTTGAAAGATATATCAAGTCGGTAAATGCAGGACTTCTAAAAATAATGTCTAAGATGGGTATTTCTGTCTTAAGTTCTTATAGAGGAGGATGTAATTTTGAGACGGTTGGTTTAAGTAGAACAATTGTTGCAGACTATTTTCCTGGAGTAATATCAAAAATTTCAGGTATAGGATTAACAGGAATTGAAAAAAAAATTAGAGAAATACACAAAGAGGCTTTTGAAAGTAGTGATACAATCCTGCCTATAGGTGGAATTTATAGATATAGAAAAAATGGTGAAACTCACCAGTATCAAGGAAAATTAATTCATTTACTTCAAAGTGCTGTGGGTTCTAATTCTTATGAAGCCTATAAAAGATATGCAGAAGGTATTTATAATCTACCACCAATAAATTTAAGAGATCTAATTGATTTTAGAACAAAAAAATTAAAAGGATCAATTGATATTTCAGAAGTTGAACCTCTAGCAAATATATTAAAAAGATTCGGAAGTGGGAGTATGTCACATGGTGCCTTGTCAAAAGAAGCTCATGAAACATTAGCTAAAGGAATGAATAGAATTAAAGGTGCCTCTTGCAGTGGAGAAGGAGGAGAGGATGAAAAAAGATTTAAGGTATTACAAAATGGAGATAGTGCAAACTCTAGAGTAAAACAAATAGCCTCTGCAAGATTTGGAGTAACGGTTAATTACTTAAATAATTGTAATGAAATTGAAATTAAAATTGCACAAGGTGCAAAACCAGGAGAAGGCGGCCAGCTTCCAGGATTTAAGATTACGAAGGAAATTGCAAGACTTAGACATTCTACACCAGGAGTAACATTAATTTCTCCTCCACCACATCACGACATTTATTCAATCGAAGATCTTGCGCAATTAATTTATGATTTGAAACAAATTAATCCTAATGCAAGAATAGGAGTAAAATTAGTTGCTTCCTCTGGTGTTGGAACAATCGCAGCTGGTGTTGCTAAAGCTAAAGCAGATATAATTTTAATATCAGGGCATAATGGTGGAACTGGAGCAACACCCCAAACAAGTGTCAAATACGTTGGAATACCATGGGAAATGGGTTTGACTGAAGCGAATCAAGTTTTAACTTTAAATAACCTTAGACATAAAGTTACTTTGAGAACTGATGGAGGAATTAAAACTGGAAGAGATGTTGTTATTGCAGCAATGATGGGAGCTGAAGAATATGGTGTTGCTACAACAGCCCTGGTAGCTATGGGCTGCATTATGGTAAGGCAATGTCATTCGAACACCTGCCCAGTTGGTGTTTGCACTCAAGATGAAAAATTGAGAGAAAAATTTACTGGCACACCGGAAAAGGTAGTCAATCTGTTCACATTCATAGGAACTGAAGTAAGAGAAATATTAGCAAAACTAGGATTTAAGTCTTTAAATGATATAATTGGAAGAACTGATCTATTAAGGCAGGTTAGCAAAGGATCTCCAAATTTAGATGATTTAGATTTAAATCCATTATTTGTTCAAGCTGACACAGGAAATAACAAAAGGTATTGTGATATTCCAGAAATAAACAGTGTACCAGATACTTTGGATCAAGAGATTTGGCCTGAAATAGAAAAATTTTTAGATAGTTCAGAAAAAATTGAAAAGGTTTATCCAATACAAAATACAAACAGAGCTGTTGGAACAAGAATCTCTCATCATCTCTACAAAAAATATGGATATGAAAAACTTAATGATGATTTTTTAATTTTAAACTTTAAAGGCTCTGCTGGACAATCTTTTGGAGCATTTTCTTCTAAAGGATTAAAATTAGTTCTTAAAGGAGACGCTAATGACTATGTTGGAAAAGGTTTATCAGGCGCAACAATTTCAATTAAATTGCCAGATGAAAGTAATTTAGTTTCTAATGAAAATACAATTTTAGGAAATACGGTTCTTTATGGTGCCACCTCAGGCAAACTTTTTGCGGCAGGCCAAGCTGGAGAAAGATTTGCTGTAAGAAATTCTGGAGCAACAACAGTAATTGAGGGATGCGACTCAAATGGTTGCGAATATATGACTGGTGGAATAGTAGTAATTTTAGGAGATGTCGGAGATAATTTTGCAGCAGGAATGACTGGTGGTATGGCTTTTGTTTACGATAAATCGCAGCAATTTACAAAAAAAGTAAATCCCGAGTCAGTTGTTTGGCAAACTGTAGAGACAGATTATTGGAAAGAAATTTTAAAGAATTTAATATCAGAACACTCTAAGGAAACAGGATCTGAGTTTTCAAGAAATATAATTAAAAATTACGATGATGAATTAATTAATTTTATACAAGTTTGTCCTAAAGAAATGTTAGATAAACTAGATAACCCAATTACTCTTAAAGGGATTAAAAAAGTTAGTTAGATTAATAGTTTCAACTCTTTAAGGATTATTTTTAGACCTTTCTTGCTAGATAAACTATGATCACCATTTTTGACTATATTTAACTTTTTCTTTGCATTTGGAAAAAGTTTTAAAACTTTTCTAGAATAAGAAACCTTTACAGCCTCATCTTTTTCTCCATGAACCATAGTAACCTTAATTTTTAAATTAATCTTTTTATTTAAAACTTTGTTTTTTCTGCCATCTTTAATCAGTTGATAAGTTATTGGATATTCATAATTTCCATGTTTTAAATTATAAATCCCTCTTTTAATTGTTTCTTTTTTCATCTTTTTTGAAAATTTTTTCCACATAATATTTTCTAAAAATTCAGGAGCAGCTCCTATTCCTAAAAAACCAGTTACTTGATTTTTAAAAATTTTAAATTGTTTTAAAGAAATCCAAGCACCCATACTGGAACCTACAAATATTAATTTCTTATCTTTTGCAAATTTTTTAACTAATCTTGAGGTTTCGTCACTCCATTTTGAAATATTACCTTTTACAAATTCTCCTGAAGATTTGCCATGTCCAGAATATTCAATTGCTAAGAAGTTAATTTTATTTTTCTTTGCAAAATTCAGTAATGCTTTAGGCTTTTCTCCCTCAAGATCCGACATAAATCCATGTAGAAAAACAATAGACAAAGTATTTTTATAAATCTTGGAAATATATCTAATTTTCTCAGTTTTTGAGATCTTATAATATCTGAAATTTGCCATTTCGTTTATATATTTTGTCTAATAATATATAAGTTTATCAAATGGTATCTAATTTAAAAGTTTTACAAGTCATCCCTAAATTAGGATATGGAGGAGCGGAAACAGGCTGCTTTGATATAGCCCATTATTTGCCCGAAAATAATTGTGAGTCGTTTATTGTAACCAGTGGTGGCGAATTACTTAAGTTTGTTGACAAAAATAAAGTAAAAATTTTCAAGCTTCCTGTCCAGAGTAAAAATCCTTTATTAATTTTTATTAATTCAATTATTTTAACTGGAATCATTTTATTAAATAATATTTCAATTGTTCATGCTCGAAGTCGAGCACCAGCGTGGTCTTGTTTATTAGCATCCAAAATTACTGGAAGAAAATTTGTAACAACTTTTCATGGTACTTATAATTTTAAAAATAATTTTAAAAAATTTTATAATTCTGTAATGGTAAGATCAGATTTAATTATTGCAGGATCGAATTTTATTTTTTCGCATATCAAAGAAAATTATTCTACGTATTTGAATGATAAAAAAAAACTATTAGTTATTTTTAGAGGTATTAATGTTGATTATTTTGACTCAACTATAACTCTCGAAAATGATGAAAAAAAATTATTAAAACAATGGAATATTGAGAAAGATAAAAAAATTATACTTTTGCCAGGTAGATTAAGTTCATGGAAAGGTCAGGAAGTATTTATAGAAGCAGTAAATTTAGTTAATATGGAACTTGGATACGAGGCATTTTATACTGTCATTCTTGGCAGCGATCAGGGTCGTGAACTTTATAAAAAAAAATTAATCAGACTCTCTGAACAATATAGAATGTCTAAACAAATACGATTTATAGATAATTGCAAAAATATGGCTCTGGCTTATAAAGTCTCGGATATAATAGTTTCAGCTTCAAATGAACCAGAGGCTTTTGGAAGAGTTTCAGTTGAAGCACAATCAATGGAAAAACCATTAATAGTTAGTAATATTGGTGGGTCTAAAGAAACAGTCATTGATGAAAAAACAGGTTTTTTATTTGAGTCAAACAATGCCAAATCTTTAAGTAAACAGATTTTAAGAGTTTTAAATATGGATGAAACATTGTTAAAAATGATGGGAATAGAGGCAAGAAAAAACGTTACTCAAAGATTTAATGTTGAAAAAATGTGTTTTTCTACTTATTCAGAGTATAAAAGACTATTAAATTAAATGCCTACAATAACATTACCAGACGGAAATAGTTTAAATTTTTCAAAAAAAGTTACTGGAAATGAAGTAGCTGAAAAAATAAGTAAGTCATTAGCTAAACAAGCAATGGTTATAAGCGTTGATGGCGAACTTAAAGATTTAGATTATTTAATAGAGAAGAATTGTTCAGTGAAAATTTTTACTTCAAAAAATCCAGAAGGACTGGAGACAATTAGACATGACACAGCACACATTTTGGCAATGGCTGTTCAAGAATTATTTCCAGGCACTCAGGTTACAATTGGTCCAGTTATTGAAAATGGATTTTATTATGACTTTGCTAGAAAAGAACCTTTTACTGAAGACGATTTATTGAAAATTGAAAATAAAATGAAAGATATAGTAGATAGAGATGAAATTACTAAGAGAGAAGTTTGGGACAGAAATAAAGCTATCGATCATTTCAAAAAAAAAGGTGAAATTTATAAATCTGAATTAATTAAATCTATCCCGGAGAAAGAAGATGTCTCAATATATTTTCATGGAGATTGGCATGACCTCTGCAGAGGTCCGCATCTTTCTTCAACAGGTAAAATAGGAAAATTTTTCAAATTAACTAAAGTATCAGGTGCATACTGGAGGGGGGACTCAAAAAATGAAATGTTACAAAGAATATATGGAACTAGCTGGGCAACTCAAAAAGATTTAGATGAATATCTAAAAAGAATTGAAGAAGCAGAAAAGAGAGATCATAGAAAATTAGGAAAAGAAATGGATTTATTCCATTTTAGAGAAGAAAGTCCAGGATCTGTTTTTTGGCATGAAAGAGGTTGGGCTTTATTTCAGAATTTAATTAACTATATGAGAAATAGACAGGATGCAGCAGGTTACAAAGAAATAAATACTCCTGAGGTGTTGGATAGACAATTATGGGAAAAATCAGGACATTGGGGAAAATATGGTGACAACATGTATACATCTGAAACTCCAGATGAAAAAGTGTTCGCAATAAAACCAATGAATTGCCCAGGACATGTTCAAGTATTTAATCAAGGACTAAAAAGTTATAGAGATCTTCCTTTGCGTTACGCAGAGTTTGGAAAAGTTCATAGATATGAACCATCTGGTGCATTACATGGTTTGCTTAGAGTTAGAGCTTTTACACAAGATGATGCACATATTTTTTGTTCAGAGGAACAAATCACTAGTGAGTGTTTAATCGTAACTAATTTGATTCTAGATATTTATAGAGACCTTGGGTTTAAAAATGTAATTCTTAAATATGCAGATAGACCAGAAGTGAGAGTTGGGGAGGATGAAGTTTGGGATAAAGCGGAAGCATCATTGCTTGAGGCAGTAAAAGCTTCAAAGTTAGAATATAGTATTAATAAGGGAGAAGGAGCATTCTATGGTCCTAAAATTGAGTTTGTTTTAAGAGATGCAATTGGCAGAGATTGGCAATGTGGAACTTTACAAGTTGATTTAAATTTACCTGAAAGATTGGGTGCATCTTATATTGATAAAGATGGAACTAAGAAAATTCCTGTAATGCTTCATAGAGCACTATTTGGATCTTTAGAGAGGTTTATTGGAATCTTAATTGAAAATTATGCAGGTAAATTTCCATTCTGGATCTCGCCTTTACAAACAATGGTAATTCCTATTTCAGAAGAATTTAATGATTATGCTATTGAGATATCTAATAAAATTAAAAAAGTAGGTATAAGTTCTTTTGTTGATTTAAAAAATCAAAATTTAAATTATAAAATAAGAGATCATTCGCTAGCAAAAATACCTCTCTTGTTAATTTGTGGTAAAAAAGAAGTTGACTCCAATTCTGTAACGATTAGAAGATTAGATTCTAATAAACAAGAAAATATGGATATAGACACATTTTTAAAAACTTTCTCTGCTTTAAACAAAGCATCTTCAAACTAAGTGGTAGATTTTAAACAAAATTATTTTCAAAGAAGGACTAAGGATAGAGGTCCGAGATCTAATAATAGGATTTCCTCGCCTGACGTTCAGGTAATTGCTAGCGATGGTGAAAATCTTGGAGTGATAAATACAAATGAAGCTATTTCTATGGCAAAAAATCAAGGATTGGATTTAATCGAAATTGCACCAAATGCTAATCCTCCTGTTTGCAAAATAATGGATATGGGTAAATATAAATATGATGCTCAAAAAAAAGCCAATCTTGCAAAAAAGAAACAAAAAATTGTTTTGTTAAAAGAAATTAAAATGAGACCTGTAACCGAAACTCATGATTATGAGTTTAAAGTTAAAAATGCAAAAAAATTTATTGCCAAAGGAGATAAGGTTAAATTCACAATAAGATTTAAAGGTAGAGAGCTTCAGCATTCTCATTTAGGAAATGAACTAATGGGCAAAATCAAGGAAGACATGAAGGATATTGGTAAGGTAGAATTGCATCCAAAATTTGATGGTAAGCAAATGATAATGGTTATTCAACCTTTATAAGGTTTAATAGAGGTTGTAAAATTATATCATTCTCTGTATAAAACGCTGAATTATGCCAAAACTTAAAACGAAAAGCTCAGCAAAAAAAAGATTTAAAATTTCAGCTAAAGGAAAAGTGATTTCGGCTCAAGCTGGTAAAAGACATGGTATGATTAAAAGAACAAATTCTCAAATCAGAAAATTAAGAGGCACAACTACTATGTCTAAGCAAGATGGAAAAATTGTTAAATCATACATGCCTTACAGCTTAAGAGGTTAATCATGGCGAGAGTTAAAAGAGGGGTAACTAGCAAAGCTAAACATAAAAAAGTTTTAAAAGCTGTCAAAGGTCAATGGGGTAGAAGAAAAAATACTATAAGAGTTGCAAAGCAGGCAATGGAAAAATCAATGCAATATGCTTATAGAGACAGAAGAAATAAAAAAAGAGACTTTAAATCTTTATGGATCCAAAGAATCAATGCAGGAGTTAGAGCTGAAGGACTTACTTACTCTAAATTCATAAATGGATTAAGCAAATGTGGCATTGTTATAGATAGAAAAATTCTTGCTGAAATTGCTTATGATAGCCCTGAAGCATTCAAAACAATTGTTCAAAAAGCCCAATCAGCACTGAATTAATTTTCATTGTTGTTTTTCTAAGGTTAACAAATATTCTACTGATATGTCTGATATTAAAAAAATTAAAGATGAATTTTTAGATAAATTAAGTAAAGATTTAAATATTGAAAACGTAAATCAAATTAAATCTGAGTTATTTGGTAAGAATGGTCAAATTTCTAATGCTTTTAAAAATCTAGGATCTTTTCCTCCTGAAGAACGGAAAAAATTTGCATCAGATTTAAATTTCATAAAAGATGAGCTTCAAGAAAAAATTAATAAAAAAATTCAAGAAATAGAAATTAAAGAAATAAATTCTAAGCTAGATAATGAAAAAGTAGACGTAACTTTACCTGAAAGAAATATTATTCGAGGCAAGATTCATCCTGTTTCTCAAGTTATAGATGAGATATCCTCTATATTTTCTGAAGTCGGTTTTAGTGTTGAAGAGGGACCAGATGTAGAGAATGAGCATTATAATTTTACAGCATTAAATACTCCAGATAACCATCCAGCGAGAGACATGCATGATACGTTTTATTTAGATGATGAAAAAAAATTACTTTTAAGAACCCATACCTCTCCAGTTCAAGTCAGAACAATGTTAAAAGGCAAACCTCCTTTTAAAATTATTGCTCCTGGAAGAACTTATAGATCTGACAGTGATCAAACTCATGCTCCAATGTTTCATCAAGTAGAGGGGCTACATATTGATAAAAATATAAACATGGGTCATTTAAAAGGTTGCTTAAGTTATTTTATAAAATCTTTTTTTGAAGTGGATAAAATTAAAATGAGATTTAGACCAAGTCATTTCCCCTTTACTGAACCATCGGCAGAAGTGGATATTGGTTATGAGTTAAAAGATGGCAAGATAGAAATCGGTGAGGGAGATAAATGGTTGGAGATCTTAGGTTGTGGAATGGTACATCCAAATGTTCTAAAAAATGTAAAAGTAAATCCAGACAAGTATCAAGGCTATGCGTTTGGTATTGGTATTGATAGATTGGCAATGCTTAAGTATGGAATAAATGATTTAAGAGCTTTTTTTGAGACTGACTATAGGTGGCTAAATCATTTTGGATTTGACCCATTGGACGTACCATCAAATTATAGGGGTCTTAGTAGATGAGATTTACAATAGGATGGTTAAAGGAACACCTTGTAACTAAATTCAAGGATAGTCAAATAATTGAAAAGCTTACTGATATTGGGCTTGAAGTCGAGAGCTTTGAAAAGGCTAGTTCTGACTTAGATAATTTTAAAGTAGCAAAAATTATAAATGTTGAGCAACACCCAAATGCAGATAAGCTTAAAGTATGTGACGTTGATATCGGCAAAAAAAACACAGTAAAAGTTGTCTGTGGAGCTCCAAATGCCAAGAAAGATCTTTTGACAATTTACGCTGGTCCTGGATCAGTAATCCCAAAAAACAAAATGAAACTTGCAGTAAGTAAAATAAGAGGAGTTAGTTCGTATGGGATGTTATGTTCAGAGTCAGAACTAAATTTATCTGATGAAAGTGACGGAATAACTGAACTAAAACCAAATAGGTACTCTAATAAAGTAGGAAAAAATTTTTTTAGAAATAAAACCGAAAAAGTTATTGATTTGTCAATCACTCCTAATCGACCTGATTGTTTAGGAGTAAGAGGAGTAGCAAGAGATCTCGCAGCAGCAGGAATTGGTAAATTAAGAAATTTGTCAAATATAAAAATTAAAAATAGTGGGCCCCAAAAAATTAAAGTTTCAATTACCAAAAGCAAAAATCAAGGATGTAGTATATTTGGGAGTTGCTTAATTAATGATGTTACAAACAAAGAAAGCCCAAAATGGCTAAAAGATAAAATATTATCTCTAGGTCAGAAACCTATTTCAGCGATCGTAGACATAACTAATTATGTCATGCTTGATTTGAATAGACCTCTTCATGCATATGATGCTGACAAAATTGATAAAGAAATTATTGTACGAAATTCTGAAAAAGGTGAAACTTTTGAAGCTCTTGATAACAAAGATTATAAATTAGATGATGATATGTGTGTTATCTCTGATAATTCTGGCATTTTAGGCTTAGGTGGAATAATAGGAGGTACACGCTCAGGTACCGAGTTTAATACTAAAAATATTTTGTTAGAGTCAGCATATTTTTTACCAAGATCTATAAGAAAAACCTCAAAATTGTTGAACATTGATACTGATGCTAAATTTAGATTTGAAAGAGGTATTGATTCTCAATCTATAGAAATCGGCCTAAACAAAGCTGCGCAATTAATAACTGAAATTTGTGGAGGAAAAGTTAGTAATTTTGATATTCAAAGCGTCAGAAAAGAAAAAAAAAATAAAATTAAATTCAAAATTTCATTGTTTGATAGAATTACAGGCTTTAAAATAAGAGACAAAGAAATAATAAAAATTTTATTAGATTTAGGTTTTGAAGTTTCTAAAAATAAATCTGAATTAGAACTACAAATTCCTACGTGGAGACCTGATATCACCCAACCAATAGATATAGTAGAGGAGATTGTAAGAATTAAAGGATATAATAATATAAAAACTTTAGTACCAGAAAAAAATAGAATTAAAGATACACTTAATAAGCAACAAAAGCTTTTTCATTTTTTGCAGCGTTCTGTTGCATCCAAAGGATATTTTGAAACAGTAACTTGGTCATTCACTGATTCAAAGTTAAATAATTTTTACAAAGAAAATTACAAAGAAATTAAGATAGTAAATCCAATAAGTTCAGATCTAGATGTTTTAAGAAATTCAATATTTCCTAATTTGACATTTTATTTAAAGAAGAATTTGGATAGAGGATTTAAAGATATTTCTCTTTTTGAAATAGGGCCAATTTTTAAGAGTAATAAACCGGGTGATCAATTAACGGTAATTGGAGCAATAAAATCAGGAAAGATATCAAGGTTAAACTGGAATGATGAAAACAGATCAGTTGATGTTTTTGATGCAAAAAAGGACTCAATTCAGACTTTAATTGAAGCTGGATATGATAGGGGGAATTTATTTGTAAGAGAAAAATCACCTTCATATTATCACCCAGGTAAATCAGGTTCTATATATCTTGATAAAGATGATATTGAACCAGTAGCTTATTTTGGAGAAATCCATCCAAATATTATAAAAAAACTTGATATAAAAACTGAAGCATTAGTAGGTTTTGAAATTTTTTTAGATTGCTTAAAAGATAACAAATATAAACTTAAGGATTTGAAATCTAAATTTAAATTCTCTGACTATCAAAAATCAGATAGAGACTTTGCTTTTGTAGTTGATAAAAATTTTAAAGCACAAGATTTAATTGAAATAATATCCTCTATTGATCAAAGTTTAATTAGATCTGTTAAAATATTTGATGTTTATGAGGGAGAAAATATTCCTAAAAATAAGAAATCTATTGCTCTCAATGTAACTATTCAATCCTCAGAAAAAACTTTAGATGAAAATGATCTTGAAAAAATTAATAAATTAATAATTTCAACAGTTGAGACAAAGTCAGGTGCAAAAATTAGATCTTAAATGTCCAATGAAATAAATAATATTAGAAATTTTGCAATTATTGCGCACATTGACCACGGAAAATCTACCATTGCTGATAGAATAATTCACAATTGTGGAGGTTTAACTGAGAGAGAGATGAAATCTCAGGTTCTTGACTCTATGGATATTGAAAGAGAAAGAGGTATCACAATCAAAGCTCAAACTGTGAAACTAAACTATAAAGCTAAAGATGGTAAAGTCTATACTTTAAATATTATAGATACACCGGGACACGTAGATTTTAGTTATGAAGTTAGTAGATCTCTCTATGCATGTGAGGGCTCAATTCTTATTGTAGATAGTACGCAAGGTGTTGAAGCCCAAACTCTAGCAAATGTTTATCAAGCTTTAGAAAATAATCATGAAATTGTTCCTGTATTAAATAAAGTAGATTTACCTGCGTCTGATCTAGAAAAAACAAAAAAACAAATTGAGGATGTTATTGGAATTGATACTGAAAATGCGATCCCATGTTCTGGAAAAACTGGAGAAGGTATAGAAGATATTTTAGAGAAAATAATAAGTACATTGCCAGCACCTCAGGGAGAAAGTGAGTCTGATTTAAAATGTTTACTTGTTGATAGTTGGTATGATACTTATCTAGGTGTAGTTATACTTGTTAGAGTTATTGATGGTAAACTTTCAAAGCATATGAAAGTTAAAATGATTTCTACAAATCGAGAGTATGTGGTTGAAAGGGTTGGTGTTTTCACACCTAAACCTACAGATATAAATGAATTAAAGACGGGTGAAATAGGATTTATAATAACAGGAATTAAAGTCCTGTCAGAAACAAAAGTTGGTGACACAATTTGTGATGCAACAAAACCATTAAAAGATGCCCTTCCAGGATTTAAACCTAGTAAGCCAGTAGTATTTTGCGGGTTATTTCCAGTAGATAGTTCTGAATTTCAAAAATTAAAAGATGGTCTGGCAAAATTACAATTGAATGATGCAAGCTTTTCATTTGAACCAGAGTCATCATCTGCTTTAGGCTTAGGATTTAGATGTGGTTTTTTAGGACTACTTCATCTTGAAATAGTCACTGAAAGGCTCGAAAGAGAATTTGATGTAAATTTATTAACTACAACACCTGGAGTAGTTTACAAAGTTTATTTAAACAATGGTGATTTAATTGATTTACAGAATCCATCAAGTTTACCAGACCCAACATTGATTAAGATGATCGAGGAACCTTGGATAAAAGCCACTGTTATTACACCAGATCAATATTTAGGCTCAATTATAAAAATGTGTCAGGATAAAAGAGGTATACAAACAAATCTAAGCTATTCAGGAAATAGGGCAGTAGTAAACTATGAGCTACCATTAAATGAAGTTGTTTTTGATTTTAATGATCGATTAAAATCAATGACTAGTGGATATGCAAGTTTTGATTATGAAATCATCGAACATAGAGAGGGAGATTTAGTTAAATTGGGTATTTTAGTGAACACAGAGCCAGTAGATGCACTTGCAATGATGATACATAAAAATTTTGCTCAAAAAACTGGAAAAGAGGTTTGTGAAAAACTAAAAAACTTAATACCAAGACATAACTTTATGATACCAGTTCAGGCGGCTATAGGAGGTAAAATTATTGCGAGAGAAACAATCAAAGGATTCAAAAAAGATGTCTTAACAAAAATTCATGGCGGTGGAGCAGCAGATAGAAAAAGAAAATTACTAGAAAAACAAAAAAAAGGTAAAGCTAGATCGAAACAATTTGGAAGAGTAGAAATTCCTCAAGAGGCGTTTATAGGTGTTTTAAAAATACAAAAACAGTGAGACTTTACTAAATGAAAAATTATAGCATTGCTATCGCTACTTTTTATCCAGGGGATATAATAAATAAGTGTCTGATTTCGATGCCAGAAGATAAAGAAATACTAATTATAGACAATGGGAATGACGAAAAATTGAGGAAAAATTTGTCTAAAATTAAAAGGAATATCCATTATTACAACATTGGAGATGTGGGAATTTCAAAATCATTAAACTATGCAATCTCAAAAAGTTCTAATGATTATATTTTTATAACTCAACCAGATGTGATTATTTCTACAAATACGATTGATAATTTAATAATTGCAAGCGAGAAATATAAAAATGTTGGCATAGCAAGTCCTATAATTTTTGATGATAAAAACTATAGTCAGTATGACCATTATGATTTAAAAATTTCTAAATATGGAAAAGTTTTGAATAACAAAAAGAGTAGTTATTTAACTAAACCAGATGGAGATTTGTGTGTAGAAGCAATTAATTCTACTGCATTACTAGTTAAAAAAAATATTATAAATAAAATAGGCAAATGGGATGAAAATATTTATACATATTTAGAGGATATAGATTTATCTTTAAGAATGCGATTAGCAGGATATCAAATTATAAAAGTAGCCAACTCAAAAGTTTATCATATTGGATTCGCTTCACATGAAAAAAAAAATCACAAAAAACACGATACTCTTAGAAATTGGCATTTTTGTTGGTCTTCAATATATTTTAAAAAAAAACACGCATCAAAAAAAAACTTTTTAATATATTTTATTAATATCTTCACAAAACATTTATTTAAAAGTTTAATTTATTTTATTTTATTAAATAAGAAAAAGTTTAGAATTAATCTTATCAAGCTTAACGCTTGTGTATCATTTGTCTTTATAAAAAAATCAAGTTTTAGGAAAATTATTTAACAAATTATATGAAAAAAAATTTATTCTCATTAAGTGCAATGTACTTAAGGTTTTTATTAAGATTTGTAAAAAATTTTTTTGTGTCTATTTATAATAATTTTTCAAAACCAAAAAAATTTTCTAAGGAAAATAATTTGAATTTACTGGTTATATCTACAGGAGGAGTAGCAACTACAACCTTAATTAGTTATCTTAAATTATATAAAAAAGTAAATGATGAAAATGATATAGATGGCTACAAGCACTTGAGCAAATTTCCAAAATTAGAAAGTGTGGATTTAAAAATTGTTTATATATATGGCACCTATCAAAAAATTTATAATAGTCTAAAAAGGAGAAATATTTTTCAAACCCAAATGGTAAAACTAGGCTGTCCTTTATGCTATATATTTTGGGGCACCATTGAAAAATTTTTTTTTAAATTTTGTATTAAAAAACAAATAAACAGTTTTAAAAATAAAAAAAATGTCTACGTTTTGCATTTTGACAATATTTGGGAAAGTAAGGAAGAATTAAAAAATTTCCTAGAAATTGATAATTATGATTTTGTTAAAAATTTTCCAAAAAAAAAATGATTTATGGAGAGGTGGCCGAGTGGTTGAAGGCGCACGCTTGGAAAGCGTGTAAAGAGTAAACTCTTTCATGGGTTCGAATCCCATTCTCTCCGCCATCAAAAAAGCTATAATTATCAACAGATATTAAGTTACTTTAATTAGATCTCACAAATATAAATCAGCAATTTTTTTAAAAAATGTTATAATTTTTCTTTTTCCAAATAATAAAAATGTCAAATAAAAACACATATCAGGCCGACTCCATAAAAGTTTTAAAAGGCTTAGAGGCAGTCAGAAAACGGCCTGGAATGTATATTGGTGATACAGATGATGGTACAGGTCTACACCATATGGTTTATGAAGTTGTAGACAACTCTATTGACGAGGCTTTAGCAGGTTACTGTAAAAATATTCATGTAACAATTAATTCAGATGGAACGATTACTGTTAGTGATGATGGTAGAGGAATTCCAGTAGATATTCATAAAGGTGAAAAAAAATCTGCAGCAGAGGTCATTATGACTCAACTTCATGCTGGAGGAAAATTTGATCACAACTCGTACAAAGTATCAGGAGGACTTCATGGAGTTGGTGTTTCAGTTGTTAACGCATTGTCTGCAAAATTGAAATTAGAAATTAATAGAGATAGCAGTAAATATTTTATTGAGTTTGAAAATGGTGAAGCAAAAGCTCCATTGAAAGCAATTGGAAAGTCAAAACAATCTGGTACTAAAATTACCTTTTTACCATCTACGGAAATTTTTTCTTCTATTAAATTCAGTTCAAATATTTTAATAAAAAGAATGAGAGAGTTAGCTTTTTTAAACAAAGGTATTAAAATTATTTTTATTGACGCTACTTTAAAAAAAGAAAAAATATCTGAATTTAAATTTGATGGAGGGGTAATCGAGTTTGTAGACTTTTTAGATGATAAAAGAGAAAAATTACAAAATAAAAATGGAAATGATTTATTTAAAAAACCAATTTATATAGAGGGAAAAAAAAATGATATTGAAATAGAATGTTCTCTGAAATGGAATGCTGGATATGGAGAAGAAATTTTTCCTTATACAAATAATATTTACCAAAAAGATGGTGGTACGCACTTATTGGGATTTAGAAGCGCTCTGACTCGTGTTGTAAACAAATATGCTAATGAACATAATTTATTAAAAAAAAATAAACTAGCAATCTCTGGAGATGACATTAAGGAAGGGCTTACATGTGTATTGTCAACTAAAATTCCAGACCCAAAATTCTCATCTCAAACTAAAGATAAGTTAGTTTCTTCTGAGGTAAGAATGATTGTAGAAACAGTAGTAAACGAAAAATTATCTACATGGTTTGATCAAAACCCAACAGTAGCAAAAATAATTTTGGCTAAAATTATTCAAGCCGCTATGGCAAGAGAAGTTGCTAGAAAAGCAAGAGAAAGTGTTAGGAGAAAAGGGGCATTAGAGTTAAGTGGTCTTCCCGGAAAATTAGCAGATTGTCAAATTGGAAAACAAGAGGGTACAGAATTGTTTATTGTAGAAGGAGATTCTGCAGGAGGTTCAGCAAAACAAGGAAGAAACCGATCAAACCAGGCAGTTTTGCCTCTCAGAGGTAAGATTTTAAATACTTATGTGGAGGATTTGGCAGTTAAAAATAATGGTAACGGCAATGGATCAGAGAAAAGAACTAAAGCTTTATCAAAAATGATATCTTCAAATGAGATAGTTACATTAATCAACGCGTTGGGCTTAGACCCTAAAGCACAAGAAATAGATTTAAAAGATTTAAGATACAGTAAAATAATAATTATGACAGATGCTGATGTTGATGGTTCTCATATCAGAGCTTTGTTATTAACTTTTTTTAACAATGAACCATTTAATAAATTAATCGAAAATGGTCATATATATCTAGCTCAACCACCACTGTTTAAAATAAATAAAGGAAGTAAAGGTATTTATATAAAAGATGAAAAAGAATTAGAAGATTATATTTTAAATAGCAACAAAGAAATTAAGAAAATAAAAAAAGGAACAAAAGAATTTGCTAAGGCTTTAGATATTGAAAAATCTAAAATGAATATTCAAAGATTTAAAGGTTTAGGAGAAATGAACCCAGAAGAATTATGGAACACCACACTTGATCCTAAAACTAGAAATTTACTTCAGGTACAGTATTCTAAAGATCTTAAAAAGGATCAAAATTTAATTCATACACTTATGGGTAACGATGTTGCATTACGAAAGGATTTTATTGTCTCGAATGCAATTAATGTTCAGAATCTCGACATATAAAAATGAAGTTTTTTGAAACTTCAAAACAATACTCTTTTAAAAAATCAACTTATGTAACTTTAAGATGGATCGGAATTATTGGACAGCTTGTAGCTGTTAACATTGTATATTTAATTTTAAATTTTAGTTTTGACTTCATTTTATCAAATTTAATAATATTATTAGGTATATTAAGTAATCTTTATTTAATTTATATTTATAAAAAGACTCAACTATCAGATAGATCAGCATTTATTTTTTTGTTTATCGATATAATTCAATTAAGCGCTCTACTTTATTTGACAGGAGGCATTGTTAATCCTTTTGTTATATTTTTGCTTATTCCAAGTGTGTTTTCTTCTTCAAACTTAAGTTTTAAAACTAACTTATTATTAGTTAGTTTGACCGCTATTTTAGTAATATTTTTGACCTTCTATTCTGAAGATTTACCAGCGCCTTTAAGTGATCATTTTCATGTAAGTCCCTACTATTACTTTTCTATACCAATCGCTTTAATTATTGCTTTAGTTTTTTTAAATTATTTCGCCATGACATTTGGCTCACAATCTCGCTTGAGAAAAGATGCGTTGTCAAAAATGGAGGAAGTAATGGCAAAAGAACACGAATTATTGTCTTTAGGTGGCCAGGCTGCTGCTGCAGCGCACTCATTAGGCACTCCTCTTTCAACTATTAAAATTATTACCCAAGATTTAACAAAGCAGTTAAAGGGTAAAAAAGATTTTGAAAAAGATATAGAGCTACTAAATAGTCAAGTAGAAAGATGTAATGAAATACTAAAACGTTTAAGTTTAAACCCAGTTGAGGAAGACGATTTTATCGACAAAGACCTTAGTATTAGAGAATATTTATCCGAAATTATTTCATCATTTAAAGAAATAAGTAATAAAAATTTTGTTTTTAATTTTGACCAAGATTCGAACCCAAAAAAGATAACTAAATCAATAGAAATTGTATATGGACTAAGAAATTTTATTGGTAATGCCAACAAGTTTTCAAAAGAAAAAATTTTTATAAATTTAAAAAGCGACAGTGAAACAACAGAAATAACAATAGAAGATGATGGAGATGGATATCCTAGAGATATAATCTCTAAAATTGGTGAACCTTATTTAAAATCTAACAACCCTCAAGAAAAATCAAAAACAGGCTTAGGGCTTGGCTTGTTTATTGGTAAAACATTATTAGAAAAAAATTTTGCCTCCTTAAATTTTAGAAATTCTAAAACAAGAAGTGGAGCAGAAGTTATAATTACTTGGCGAAACACAGATTTATTTCATATTTAATGATATTTTTTTTTTGTATCAAAAAGAGAACTTAATTGTGAGATCATCACATCACCTAACTCATTAACATCAGTTATCTTAATTGCTTTATCATAATATCTAGAAACATCATGACCTATTCCTATTGCTAGTATTTCGATATCAGATTTATTTTCAATATATTTAACTATTTTTTTTAAATGTTTTTCTAAGAAATCACCTGAGTTGACAGATAGGGTCGAGTCATCAACTGGAGCTCCATCAGAAATTACCATTAAAATTTTTCTCTCCTCTTTTCTCTTCTTAATTCTGCTATAAGCCCAGGATATTGCCTCTCCATCAATATTTTCTTTAAGAAGACCCTCTTTAAGCATCAGTCCTAAGTTATTTTTTGCTTGTCTCCAGTGTGTGTCAGCACCTTTATAAATTATATGTCTTAAATCATTTAATCTTCCAGGAGTTTTTGGTTTTGAATTTTTAGCCCATAGTTCTCTTGACTGCCCACCTTTCCAGTTTTTAGTTGTAAAACCCAAAATTTCAACTTTAACAGAACATCTCTCAAGTGTTCTAGATAATATATCTGCACAAATAGCAGCTATTGTAATTGGTCTTCCTCTCATTGAACCTGAGTTATCAATTAGTAAAGTTACTACAGTATCTTTAAAGTCTAAATCCTTTTCTTTTTTAAAAGATAAAGAGTTGTAAGGATCCATTATTATTCTCGGTAATTTTGAACTATCAAGCAATCCTTCTTCTAAATCAAATTCCCACGCTCTATTTTGTTTTGCTAGTAACTGCCTTTGTAATTTATTAGCTAGTTTAGTAATAACATCTTGAAAACCTATTAATTGCTGATCTAAACTCTTTCTTAATTTGCTTGCTTCATCAGCATTTTCTAAATTTTCTGCTTTAATAATTTCATCAAATTGTATAGAAAATATTTTATAATCAAGACTGAGATTATCAATATTCTTTTTTATAATTTGGTCTGCATTTTGTTCTTCGGACTCTGTTTCTGATAGTTGCTCATCTAAGTTAAATTCGTCAACATCATAATCTGCATCTAAAGTAGCTTGAGTCTCTTGATCATTATTTTCGTTTTTGTCATCTTCTTTGTCATTATTCTGATCATCATTTGAAGGGTTATCTTGACCTTGATCTTGATTTTCTTCGTCAGCCCTTTCGTCCTCACTTTGAAAAATATCCATTTCTTCTAAAATTTGAGAAAAACGAGAGCTATATGCATTCTGGTCCTCAAGGTTATCTATTAAAAACTTTTTATGTTTTTCTATAGATTTTTCAAAGTCTTTTTCCCAAAAATTTAACATTTTTAAGGTTAATGGATTCAGTTTAATTTTGTGGAAATTTTTAAGCATGTAAAGTTCAAATGCTTCAGCAACAGTCACATCTTCTTTAGTTTTCAATTGATCTCTACGCTTTTGGTTGATTATCTGTGAATAATTTTCATGAAAATTCTTTTTAATTCCTCTTAACATTTGGCCACCCAACGCTTCATATCTTATTTTTTCAGCAATATTATAAAGGGATTTATAAGAATTATTTCCTGGCAAATTTTTTCTATAAATTTCATCATTAGAAAATTTTTTCTTTAAAGCAGAAGAGTCTGTTTCTGCCCGTAATCTTATAAAATCGATTGGACTATTTAAACTATCAATTTCTAACGAATTATTGTCTTTAGACTTATTTTTTTTAGACTCTTTGTTATTTAAATCAAAGTCTTCAGAAATGACTTTTGCAGTGGAAGTTAATGCTATTCTAAATTTTTCTTTTAAATTGCTTTCTTTATTACTCATTTAAATTTGAATATTTATCAATGACTCAGGTAATTCTTCACTAAAACACCTTTGATAATACTCTGCGATAGTATTTTTCTCTATATCATCACATTTATTTAGAAAAGTTACTCTAAAAGCGTAACCAATATCCTTAAAGATCTCTGAATTTTCTGCCCAGTGCATAACAGTTCTTGGGCTCATAACTGTTGAAATATCACCTGCAATAAATCCTTTACGTGTCAAAGAGGCCACTTTAATCATGTTAGAAACAATTTCTTTCCCTTTCGAATTGTTTAAATTTTTATTTTTGGCCAAAACAATATCCATTTCTCTATCAAGACTTAGATAATTTAGTGTTGTTACTATATTCCATCTGTCCATTTGACCTTGGTTTATTTGCTGAGTACCGTGGTAAAGACCACTGGTATCTCCTAATCCCACAGTATTTGATGTTGCAAATAATCTAAAAAATTTATTTTGCTTTATTACTTTATTTTTATCTAGCAGCGTAAAATTACCTTCAGCTTCTAAAACCCGTTGAATCACAAACATAACATCAGGTCTTCCTGCATCATATTCATCAAATACAAGAGCAACTGGATTTTGAATAGACCACGGCAAAATTCCTTCATTAAATTGAGTAACTTGTTTACCCTCTTTTAAGACAATTGCATCTTTTCCGATTAGATCTATTCGGCTAACATGACTATCTAAGTTTACACGAATACATGGCCAGTTTAGTCTTGCAGCTATTTGTTCAATATGTGTAGACTTACCTGTACCGTGGTATCCTTGAACTAAAACTCTTTTATTAAACGAAAACCCAGAAATGATCGCCAGTGTAGTATCTCTGTCAAATTTATAACTTTTATCAATTTCAGGTACATAGTCATTTTTTTTTGAAAATGCGTCTACCTCCATGTCTGACTCTATTCCAAAAGTTTGTTTCAAAGAAACTTTAATATCTGGTTTTATATCAAGATTTGGTGTCAATTTTATCTCTATAAGTCTTTTTAAGTTGAGTATAAGCTAAAGTTATTAATTTAAGTTTTTCTTCATATTTTTTATTTCCGGAATTCATATCAGGGTGGAATTTTTTCACAAGTACTTTGAATTTATCCTGTATTTTCTTCCACTTTAGGCCCACGGAAATACCAAGGATACCAAACGCTTTGATATCTTTATGATCAAATTTAAATTGACGCATATGATCATAATCACCATTTATTTTATCTTTATCTAACTCGTCTTTTAAAGTTGTATTCCATAGAACTTTAAAAAAATTATCAGAAGAGCTAAAACTTTGAGTAGGTTTATGCCATATCATGTCAGACTTCAAAAAATCCATTACTTGATCATCATTCATACCAGAAAAGTAATTCCAATTTTTATTGAATTCTTTCACATGCTCAAGACATAGCATTCTAAATTTTTTACTATTATCTTTTTCAACTGGTGCTTTATATTTGCCAATTTCATTACAATTATTCCAGTCACAAATATTTTTCATGATATATAATAAATTATACTTATGGATATAAAAGACTTAATTGCAATTGTAAAAAAAAAATTACAAAATCAGATAAATATTGAAGACATTAAAATTGAGGATAAATCTTTTCTTCATAAGAATCACTCTGGCAATCAAGAAGGTAAATTTCATTTGAAAATAAGTTTAATATCCAGTGAACTCAAGATTATGAATAAGATAGAAAGTAACAAGAAAATTTATAAAATTTTAGATAAGGAAATGAAAGAGTCTATTCACTCAATACAAATCTCAATTTTGTAAAAAAATTTTTAAAAATGAGCCTATTTTTTTTTTAGAATATTCTTTATTAATTATTGGGGATCCAATTTTTTTGAGTAAAACCAAATTAATATTATTTGATCTATTTTTCTTATCTTTTGTCATAAAGGTCAAAATTTTGTTTGTATCTTTTGGACCAAAAAATTTACTTACGGAAGATGGTAAATCAGAATTATCAATATGATCTATAATGGAATAATACTCTCTTTTATTCATTAATTTTGTCTTAAGACTAAAATTGAGTGCAGTTTTCATTCCAAGTATTACAGCTTCTCCATGATTTAGTTTTTTGCTAAATCCTAATGTTGCTTCATAAGCATGCGCAAATGAATGACCAAAATTTAAAATTTTTCTTAAACCTTTTTCTTTTTCGTCTTTTTGAACTACAGCTTTTTTAATTTTACAACTTTCATGAATAGCCTTTTCAAGAAATGGAGAAGTAAGGTTTAAAATGTTATTTTTATGCTTATTTAAAAAATTATAAAATTTTTTATTTCCAATAATTGAATGTTTTAAAATTTCTCCGTATCCACAAACTATCTCTCTCTTAGGTAATGTTTTTAAAAATTCAGTATCAGAAATAACAAGATTGGGCTGGTAAAAACTACCAACTAGGTTTTTACCATACTTAGTATTTACACCAGTCTTACCACCAATTGATGAGTCAACTTGAGACAAAAGAGTCGTTGGTATGTTTATAAACTTAAGCCCCCTCTTGAAAAGACTTGCAGCAAAACCGCTTATATCCCCTGTAATTCCTCCTCCAATAGATATCAAACAGTCATCCCTGGAAAAATTTTTATTTAACAAAATTTCTAAAATCTTGTTTATACTATTCATATTCTTATTTAATTCATTGGCATTAAAATAATAGATATAATTAATCTTATTTTTTAGAGATTTTTTAATTATCGAAACAAATTTTTTAGGAACATTACTATCTATAACTAAAAGACATCTTTTAAATTTAATTGAGTTAGATTTTGTAATTTTAGAAATATTCGCAGATACTTTCTTTCCAATATAGATAGGATATTTCTGTGTCTTTGTTTCTATATTTAATTTAATTTGACTCATAAATTTTAATTATTTTATTAACTACTTCATTTTTAGTTAAGTTATCACATTTAATTTCAAATAAAGCTTTTGCATAGACATTAGAGCGTTTTTTAATTAAATTAATTATTTGATCATCTGATGAGTTTATCGCAAGAGGTCTTTTTTTACTATTTTTTATTCTCCCTAACAAAATATTATTATTCCAGTTTAGCCAAAACGATATATGACTTTTTAAAACTTCTTTTCTAATATTTTCATTCATGAAAGCTCCACCACCAAGAGAAATTACAGAGGAGTGTAGTTTTAAATTTTTTAGTGTTACTTTCTCTTCAACTTTTCTAAAAAAATCTTCTCCTTTATCCTCAAACATTTTGCTTATGGTTGTCCCTACTTTATTTTCAATCTCATTATCTATATCTATAAAATTTAATTTTAGTTTTTTTGCAACCAGCATGCCTATAGAACTCTTTCCAGATCCCATCATTCCTAAAAACACAAGATTTTCTTTTGATTTCATAAGTTTCTTTATTGAAAAAACACAAATATGTCTTAATTTGAAATTATCTAAAGTTATATGCAATTTACTAAAAACACAAGTTCAGGCAAAGCTAGTATTACAGGAATCGTAATTAAATTAACGCTTGGATTGATTGTTGTTATAGGAATTGTATTCTTTATAAACTCATTAGATTTTCCTGCACCTAAAAAAGAAATAGAAAAAATAATTCCAAATGAAAATTTTAAAATTGTTAAATAAGAAATATTTTTCAATTTTAATATTTTATTTATTATTAGGGATAAATACGTTTGCAGAAGATAAACCAGTCGATATCTGGAATTTAGAAAAAAAGGAAACAGATATTGTAGTAGAAACCAATATTTCTGACCAAAACCAAAACAATAGCAATGGAAGCAGAATTTATGACATGCAATCAAACAAGAAAAATGATCTAATTAAACTAGACCAAGATGTTGTTTCGAAAGAAATAAAAATTGTAGGATTATATGATCCAGCTGAATATGGACTAAGTATTGATATGTGGTCAAATTCTGATGGTTCAAAGTTAAAACGTCTTTTTGAAAACATAAATAAATTTAATCTTTCACAAGATGCTTCAGAAATAATGAATATTTCCGTGTTAACTAATGCTTATTATCCAAATCAAAATATAAGTGAGAAAGAATTTTTAAAATTTAAATCTGATTGGTTAATTAAAAACTCTAATCTAGAGCTAATTGAAGAATATTTGATAAAAAATCAGACTGTTAACTTCCACCCAGAGCTAACTAGGTTTTTAGTGGACACTTATTTATCTGACTCAAACATAAAAAAATCTTGTGAAATTTTTTCTAATTTTACCGTAGCAATTGAGGATGAATATTTGTCTAAGTTCAATTTATATTGTTTAATTAATTATGGTAAAAATGAAGAGGCTCAATTAATTTTAGATTTAAAAAAAGAACTGGGTTTTCAAGATGATTACTATGAAAATAAAATTAGTTATTTATTTGGATATGTAGAGGAAGCAGATAAAGCAATTTCTGAAAATTCTATTTTAGATTTTCACTTAGCACATAGAACTAATCCTGAATTTTCTTTTGAACCAAATATAGACACTCCAAAATTTATTTGGCAATATTTATCTGCATCCAATCTTCTTTTCAAAATTCAAGATATAGAAATTACAGATATAGATAAAATTTCTACGATTGAAAAAGCAGTTCATGATAAAAATTATTCAGAAAAAGATTTATTTGAATTTTATAAAAAGTTTCAATTTAATATTAGTCAATTTTTAAACGCACAGGAAGCGTATAAATCTTTACCACCTATAGAAGGGAGAGCACTCTTATACCAACGAACACTTTTAACAAAAGACCCAAATTTAAAGTTAGAATTGATGAAAACTTTAAAAGATTTATTTAATAAGGATGAAATAGGCAATGCTTTTGATGAAGAATTAAAACGTTTTTTAAATCAAATTTCAGAAGATGATGTGCCTTCAAATTATACAACTTTTTATAATAGCTATTCTAAAATTGAGAAAGTAACAGATAAAAAAATAAAATTTAATAACAGAGTTTTGCATCAATCTAAATTAGTGAATTATTTTAATGGGGATTACGCTAAATCCCAGATCGAACAAGATCTTGAAAAATTTTTAAAGAAAATTAAAAAAGATAAAAAATATTTTTTATCCAAAAAAGATATTATCTTCTTAGAAGCCTTGAAATCTGATGGAATTCAAATTTCAAAAAAATATGATAGCTTATATGAGATCAACCAATCAGAAATGCCTGCAGATATTCAGTCCATGATTGAAAACAATGAAATTGGAGCCGCATTGCTAAGAGTAATTGAAGTTATTGGTCCAGAAAAAATTGAGAATCTAGATGAGGATACAGTTTATTTTATTATCAATACACTCAATCAGCTAAATGTTGATTTGATTAGAAATAAACTTTTGTTAAAAGTTCTACCTTTAAAAGTATAAAATTTATAATAAGATAAATTAAAACATGGCTACAAGAACTATAATTACAGAACCCAATAAACTGCTGAGACAAGTTTCAAAACCAGTAAGTAAAGTTGGAAAAGAAGAGCAGAAACTAATGAAAGACATGTTGGAGACCATGTATGCCGCCAACGGAATTGGTCTTGCTGCAATACAAGTTGGAATACCAAAAAGAATTATAGTCATGGATATTTGCAAGGAAGAAAATAAAAAAGAGCCAAGATATTTTGTAAATCCTATAATTAAAAATAAAGATCCTTTAAAAGCAACTTATGAAGAAGGATGCCTTTCTGTTCCAAACCAATTTGCAGATATAGATAGACCAAGTAAATGTGAAGTAGAGTATTTAGATTATAATGGAAAAAAACAATTGCTAAAGGCTGAAGGTTTACTTGCTACATGTATCCAACATGAAATGGATCACCTAGAGGGTATATTATTTATCGATTATCTCTCAAAATTAAAAAGATCTATGATAATTAAAAAATTATCAAAATTAAAATTAAGTACAGCCGAAGTTTAATTCATGGCAAAAAAAATAATTTTTATGGGTACACCCTTGTTTGCTGTACCAATTTTAAAATCTCTTTATCAAAATGGATATCCTGTGACATGTGTTTATACTCAACCCCCACAAAAATCACATCGTGGGCAAAAAATTAACAAATCTCCTGTTCAAGGAATTTCTGAAACTTTGAATTTAGAGTACAGGGCACCATCAACTTTAAAAGAAAATAAAAAAGAATACGAATTTTTTAAATCAGTAGATGCAGATCTAGCAATTGTTGTAGCCTATGGTCAAATTATACCTAAAGAATTTTTAAGTTTAACAAAAAAAGGATTTATTAACGTACATGCATCTATTCTACCTAAATGGAGAGGAGCGGCACCTATACAAAGAGCTATAATGAATTTAGATAAAGAAACTGGGATCAGTATAATGAAAATAGAAGAAAAATTAGATACGGGTCCGGTTTGCAATACCTACAAAATAAATATGGAGAATAACTTTAACTCTGTTGAGATTGCTGAAAAGTTATCTTTTATTGCAGCAGAAAAAATTTTAGATAACATTGATGACATACTTGAAGATAAAGCAACTTTTGAGGATCAAGATCATTCCAAGGCAACTTATGCTTCAAAGATTCAAAAGACAGAAGGTTTAATTGATTGGACGAGTAATGCAGAATATATTATAGGGAAAATAAATGGTTTATATCCAGTTCCAGGTGCTTTTTTTATATCAAGTGGTGAGAGATATAAAATTTTAAAAGCAGAAATCAGCAACGGGATTGGAAATCCGGGTAAGGTTCTTAATGATTATTTAGAAATTGCTTGTGGAGACAATCAATCAATTAAGGTCACGGAGATACAAAGAGAAGGAAAAAGGCCCCAAAATATTGGTGAATTTATGCTTGGTTCGCGAATTAGAAAAGGCAATCAGATTTAAATGGTAAGGTATCAAGTTCTAATTGAATATGTTGGAACAAATTTTAGAGGCTGGCAGATACAAAAAAAAAGCACTACTATTCAAGGATTAATTCAACAACACTTATCAAAACTTTTAAAAGAAAGAATAATTCTAAATGGATCTGGCAGAACTGATGCAGGTGTACATGCTAATGCTCAGTCAGCTCACTTTGATTGTCAAAAAAAAATTTTAGATTTAACGAAATTTTTAAAATCAATTAATCATTTTCTAAACAATAAGGGCATAGCAATTACAAAAATTAAAAAAAGAAGTAAAAAATTTCATTCACGATTTTCTGCTAAAGAAAGAATTTATAGATATATAATTTTTAACCAAATAAGTGCCCCTGTAATTGAAAATGGGAGAAGTTGGCATGTGAGGAAAATATTAGATATCAATTTAATGAAAAAAGGGGCAAAAAAGTTATTAGGAACAAATGACTATTCAACCTTTAGATCATCAAGTTGTCATGCCAAAAGTCCTATAAGAACAATCAAATCTATTAAAATAAGAGCATTAAAAAATAAAATTGAAATAGAATTTAGATCACAATCATTTTTACAACGGCAAGTAAGATCGATGGTAGGTTGTCTAAAATATTTGGGAGAAAAGAAATGGGACTTAAAAACTTTTGAGAAAGTATTTAAATCTAAAAAAAGAGTGCTGTGTGCTCCACCGGCACCACCAGAAGGACTTTTTTTATACAGAATTATTTATTAATTTTTTCTTATTACTCATTGCAAATTTTTTATTTATTCTCCACCTAGACTCAGCTCTCACTATATAGCCACAACAGTTTTTAGATTTGCATTTACATGGAAATTGTTTGTAATTTTCATCGTAACTAAATCCATAATCACAAGTAAATTCCTCACCCTTTTTTATATCTTTTATTGCTTTAACCCAAATTTTTAGTCCTTTACCATCATAATCACAATTATTTTCACATGAATGATTGATTAAACCTGCAGTATTCCAAGGAAAATCTCCATCAAGATCGTATCTTTTATTTATAGTAAATAAATAAATTGGTTTACCATTATCGTATTTATCAGATTCTTCTGTTTGTTTTTTTGTAATTAATTTTCCGATATAATCAATTACTTTAGTTCCCGCTTTAATATCTTTTGTTGCGTAAAGTCCTCTTCCTTTTTTATCTATAGCCGACTTTTTAATTCTGTAAAGTTTCATTTAGATTGTGTTTAGATAGTTATATTAAATTATCAATTAAATTCTATGAGAGCATCAACATGTCTTTTGGTACTTTCTTGCAAAGCTTCAAGATCATATCCACCCTCAAGTATTGATACAACATTTCCATTACAAAATGATTTTGAGATCTCTAATGTTCTTTTGGTGATTTTATAAAAATCCTCAGAGCTAAGCTGCAGTTGGGCCAAAGGATCATCAATGTGTGCGTCAAAACCTGCAGAAAACAACAAGAATTCAGGTTTAAACTCTCTCACTTTATTTAAAACATTTTCGTAAGCGTTTAAATACTTTTCTGCGGATGTTCCAGCTTCAAGGGGGATATTTAATACGTTATTAAAATCACCTTTTTCTTTTTCAGAACCAGATCCTGGATAGTAAGGGTATTGATGAGTTGATATAAATAAAACTTTTTTGTTATCATAAAAAATGTCTTGAGTACCGTTTCCATGGTGAACATCAAAATCAATAATTGCTATTTTATTATATTTGTATTTTTCGATTAAGTAATTTGCACCAACCGCAACATTATTGAATATACAAAAACCCATTGCTTTTTCTTTTTCTGCATGGTGTCCTGGAGGTCTTACTGCACAAAATGCATTTTTAAACTCTTTTTTCTGTACTCCATCAATTGCAGTAATAATTGATCCTACAGCATCCTTAGAAGCATCTTTGCTACCAGGAGAAACTATGGTGTCTCCGTCAAGAAAATTATATCCTTTTTTTGGAAAAGATTTATTCACTTGATCTATATAATTTGAGGAGTGAGTTTTAATCAAAAAAGAATTCTCAAATTTATTTGGCTTTTTCCAAATTAGGTTTTTATTATCTAATTTTTTAAAATTATCTATTACAGCAGTAACCCTATCAATTTTTTCCGGATGTCCATCCCCAGTATTATGATTTTGATATGTATCTGATGTAATTAACCCTGTTTTCACTTAAAATAATTTTTCAATATATTTGAATAAATTGAAGTCAATTTTTTTAGATCTGACAATGAAACTGCCTCATCTACTTTATGCATTGTTTTACCAACCAAACCAAATTCTAAACAAGGTGCAATTTTCCTTATAAACCTTGCATCTGATGTTCCTCCTGTTGTTGAAAGCTTAGGTTTAATTTTTGTGATTTTCTTAATTACATCTTGTATCATAAAAGTTGTTTTATTAGGATTTGTTAAAAAAGCTTCTCCAGATACACTATACTCAATTCTATATTTAGATTTATTTTTAGCTGATATTTTTTTAATAACTTTGTTTATCTTCTTCTTAAGTAAGGAAGAGGAATGTTTATTGTTAAATCTTATATTAAATGTAGCTGTTGCAACTCCTGGAATTACATTATCAGCAGTGTTATTAATATTTATTTTCGTTATTTCCAAGTTTGTTGGTTGAAAATCTTTAGTTCCTTCATCAAATTTGATATCTTTTATTAATTTAAGAATTTGCACAAGTGCTGTTGAAGGATTATTTGCTCGATGAGGATAAGCTACATGACCTTGCACTCCAGTTATAGTTAGTCTACCGTTCATACTTCCTCTTCGCCCAATTTTAATCATTTCACCTAATTTACTTGGGTTAGTTGGTTCACCTACTAAACAAAAATCAATTTTCTCTTTTCTTTTTTTTAAATACTCCACAACCTTTTTGGTCCCGTTAATAGCAATACCTTCTTCGTCACCTGTAATTAAAAGACTAATTGAGCCTTTAAAATCTGAGTAATTTTCAATAAAATTGCTAATTGCTGCAACGAATGCTGCTATAGAGCTTTTCATATCATTTGCACCTCTTCCAATTAAATGTCCTTTTTTAATTGAGGGTTTAAATGGATTGACTGTCCAGTCCCTAAGATTTCCAGCAGGCACTACATCTAAATGACCTGCATAACAAAAGTTAGGACTTTTATTACCAAGTCTTGCGTAAAGGTTTTTTACTGGTTTGCTGTTTTTTTCTTTAAATTCAAGTACTTTAGTTTTAAAACCAAGTTGTTTCAGCTTTTTTTCTAAAAAACTCATTATACCTGCATCAACAGGAGTTACTGAAGGAAACCTAATTAGCTCTTTAGCTAATTGAAGTTCGTTGATTTTTTTCATTTTTATTCTCTCAAAAGATCGTTTACAGATGTTTTTGATCTAGTTTTTTCATCAACCTGTTTAATAATTACTGCACAATAAAGTGATGGTGCTGCAGGATTATTTTTATCTGGTAAAGAACCAGGTACAACAACCGAATAAGGTGGTATTTTTCCATAAGTAATTTTACCAGTTTTTCTATTAACTATTTTTGTGGATTGACCTATATACATTCCCATACTTAACACAGATCCTTCTCCGACTATCACACCTTCAACAACTTCAGACATAGCACCAAGGAAAACATTATCTTCAATTATTGTGGGCAATGCTTGAGCAGGTTCTAGTACACCACCGACACCAGAACCAGCTGAGATATGGCAATTTTTTCCAATTTGACAACAACTTCCAGCTCTTGCAAAAGTATCAATCATAGTTCCCTCATCTATATATGCACCAATATTAACATAGCATGGCATTAATACTGCATTTTTGCCAACATAAGATCCTTTTCTTACTGGTGAATTGGGTACCATTCTAAAACCAGCCTTTTCATGATCTTCTTTTGTCCATCCTGCTGTTTTACCTTTTAAAAGATGAGCTTTATCATACCAACTACTGTATGGACCGTTTAAATTTTCCATTGGGTACATTCTAAAACTTAACATGATTGCTTTTTTAAGATATTGATGAGTTTTCCACTCACCATTTATTTTCTCAGCAACTCTTACTTTACCACCATCTAAATCATCAATAATCTGATTTACAGTATTCTTTAAATTTTCATTTGAACTTGGGTTGATCTGATTTCTTTTTTCCCAGGCTTCGTTGATAATATTTTCTATACTCATAATTTTATGTGTTTTTTAATAACCTTATTTCTTTTAAAAATAAAGAAAGATTTTCTATCTTATAGTCAATGTATTCTTTATCTGACTCTTTTTTACCCCAGTATTCGTCATTGATTAACCATGCAGTTAATGTTCCTCTTTCTTTTCCAATGGATAAATTTTTAGCAATATCTTCAATATAGAGGGTTTCTTTTGGATCTATTTTGAATTTTTCTATCATTAAATCAAAAGCTTTCGCTGCAGGTTTTGGATTATATTTGGCATCTACTATGTCAAAAACATTTTCAAATTGATCATCAATACCAAGTGATGTTGTTATATTTTTCACATGTTCCTTGCTTCCATTAGTAAAAACAAATTTTCTTAAATTTGTAAATTCAAGTTCTCTTCTTAAAGTTTTATCTTTTTCCAAAAAAGATAAATCGATATCATGTACATAATCTAAAAATTCTTTTGGAGGGATATCATGATGAATCATTAAACCATTAAGACTGGTATCGTATTTATGAAAATAACTTCTCTGCAATTCTTTGGCTACTTTTAAATCTAAATTTAACTTTTTAGATATGTACTCAGTCATTTTTTTACTTACTTGACCAAAAACTGCTTCTAGATCTTGATATAAAACTCCATCACAATCAAACAGTATATTTTTAATATTCTTTAATTTTATCATTTTCTAATTAATGTACCTGCACCTTTGTCAGAGAATATTTCCCATAAACATGAATGTTTTTTTGTGCCATTAATTATGCCAACTGCAGTTACTCCGTTATTTACAGCATCTAAACATGCATTAATTTTAGGTATCATACCTTCTGTTATAGTTTCATTTTTAATCATTTTTAAAATTTCCTTAGAAGATATTTCTTCTATTAGTTTTTTTTCTTTGTTAAGAACACCATCAACATTTGTCATCAGCAATAATCTTCTAGCTTTTAAAGACTTAGCTATAGCCATCGCAGCTGTATCACCATTAATATTATAGGTTTGACTATTTTTATCTAAACCTAATGGGGAAACAATTGGAATTTTATTTTCCTCAAGGATATTAAACAATATTTCATTATTAATCGACGTTGGGGTCCCCACAAAACCTAACTCTTCTGCCTCAGGTGTTACCTCAATAATATTTTTATTTTTTGTATGTATTGAAACACCTTCAGAGCCTTTTTTGTTTAAATTTTCAACAATATCATTATTAAAGTCAATTAAAACAGACTCTACAATATTGATTATGTTTTTATCAGTAACTCTTAAACCTCTTATAAATTTTGATTGAATATTAGATTTTTCTAATTCTCTTTTTATTCTTGGTCCACCACCATGTACAACTACTGTTGTAAGACCTAATTTATTTAAAACAAATAGGTCTGTTATAAAATTATTAAACACGTTTCTATCAATTAAAACATTCCCACCATATTTAATTACGATTAAGTCATTTTTATATTTTTCAATATATTTATTAACTTCACTTAAAGGTGGCCCATCCTCAGGCAATATATTTTTTAGATCCATGCGTTGTTAACAATTTAAAATTATTAGGTTGCTGTTTTGACTTTTGTGCGCTTCATGATGAAGACTTGTTGTGCCATAGTTAAAATATTATTAATCGTCCAATAAATTACTAATCCTGCCGGGAAAGGAGCTAATATTATTGTTAAGAAAAGAGGAAAGAACATGAATATTTTTGCCTGCATTGGATCTGTAGGTGCTGGGTTAAGTTTCATCTGCACAAACATACTGATACCCATTGCTATCGGCCAAGCTCCGATCATTAAAAAAGATGGAACGTCGTATGGTAGTAACCCAAATAGATTAAATAATGAAGTTGGATCTCTTTCGGATAGATCTTGTATCCAACCATAAAATGGCATGTGTCTCATTTCGATAGTTACAAATAAAACTTTATATAAAGCAAAAAAAACTGGGATTTGAACTAGAATTGGCAAACATCCTGACATGGGGTTAACTTTTTCTTTTTTATATAGTGCCATCATTGCTTGCTGTAATTTCATCTTGTCATCTTTATGAAGCTCTTTTAGTCTAGTCATTTCTGGAGTTAATGCTTTCATTTTAGCCATACTTCTGAATGAGAAATTTGCCAAAGGAAAAAATGCTAGTCTTATACAAATAGTAATTGCTATGATTGCTAAACCATAATTTCCAAGAAGTTTAAAGAAATAATCAATTCCAAAAAATAATGGTTTGGTAATAAAATACAAAAAACCCCAATCAATCGTTAAGTCAAATTTATCTATTTTCAGAGACTCTGCGTAACCATCAATAACATCTACTCTTTTAGCAGCTACAATGATCTGCATTTTATCCTCAATAGATGAATTACTATTTAATTCGAGAGGTTGAGTTGCTACAAAATTTGCTCTAAATTTATTTTTATAATCAAAAGTAGTTTTGAATTCTTTTCCTTTTGGAGGAATTAATGAAGTTATCCAGTACTTATCACCAATACCAAGCCATCCTTTTTGAGCAATTCTTGAGAATTTTTTTTCTTCAATATCATCATAATCTTCCTCAATAAGCTCATCATCAAGTGTTGCAACTAAACCTTCATGAAGTATATAAAAATTTGTTATTTCAGGAGCTTCATTTCGAATAATTTGTCCATATGAATAAAAATCGTATTTGTTATTTGTAGAATTAATTACTCGTTGTTTGACTGTAAATAAGAACTTATCATCAATTGATATTTCTTTTTCAAAAGTAATTCCTTGATCATTAGCCCAACTTAATTTTACGGGAGATTGTGTTGTTAATTTTTTATTTCCTGACACAGACCAAATTGAATTAGAATTTGGAATTTCAACATTTTTATCAGTTGTTATAAATCCACTCTCTATTAAGTACCCTTCTTTAGCATTTCTTGGTGCCAATAAGTTTACCTTTTCATCACCATTTAAAACCACATTATATTCTTTAAAAGTTAGATCATCTATCGTAGCTCCTTTCAAGGATATTGAACCAATTATGCTTTGATTCTCAAACTGAATTCTTTCACTTTCACTTAATGCCTCTTCTCTTGAAATTTCTGTAATGTTTTCTTTTTGATCTAAACTAGGCGTATCTGAACTTTGTTCAGTTTTACTTTGTTCAGCTATGCTCTCCTGAGTAACCGGAGGAGGCGCAAAAAAAAGTGTGTAAAGTAGAATTACAGCTGCAGATAAACTTATGGCAGCTATAATATTTCGGGTCTCCATTATTTATCATCCTTTACTTCTTTTTTTACAGGATCAAATCCCTCTCCACCGCCTAAAAATTTAATTGGATGACATGAAAGAATCCTTTTAATACTCATGAAAAGACCTTTAACAAAACCAAATTCCTTTAAAGCATCAATGCTATATTCAGAACATGTAGGCAAATATCGGCAAGAGTGTCCAAATAAAGGACTAACTAGATATTTGTAGCCCTTAACAAGTTTAATCAATAATTTAGTAAATATATTCATTATTTAATTTTTTCTAAGTCTTGAAATAGAGTTTCTTTTATATTTTTGTACTCATTGTTTAACATACTCTCCTTTGCAAGAACAAGGATAGAAAAATCAAAGTTTATTGATATTATTTTAACTGCATCGTTAATAATACTTCTTAACCTTCTTTTAATTTTATTTCTTTTAACTGCATTTCCAATTTTTTTTTTGACTGAAAAACTTATATTGAGTTTTTTATTGTCTTTATGAGGTAATTTTCCAAAAAAAATAGTCACATACTTATTAGAAATTTTTCTTTTTTTTAAGAGACTTTTAAATTCCCCATTTTTTGAAAGAGCAAGGATTTTGCTTTTCATCTACTTATGCAGAAACTGTTAGTGACTTTCTTCCTCTAGCTCTTCTTCTTGCTAAAAGTTTTTTACCACCTTTTGTTTTCATCTTCGACCTAAAGCCGTGTTTTCTGGCTCTTTTGACATTTGATGGCTGGTATGTTCTTTTCATAGTAAGTGGTTAATTTTTTTATTAAATTTCGCCCTTTATAGTAATTAAATATATAAATAGCAAATAGAACATTTTATAAATAGCTTTAATTAATGGAAAAATCGAACAAATTTAAAATATTTATAGGTCTAGTTTATTTAATACTAATTTGTTTATTTTTATTTTTTTTCTTCTCTAAATTTAGCATTCAGGAACTTACCTCATATGACTTTATAAGAGAAAATAGATTATATTTTTCTGAGTTAAAAAAATCAAATTTAATTCTGATATTTTTTATTTTTTTGATTTTAACAATTTTATGGGTATTTCCATTTTTAGGTTTTGGATCACCCGTTGCTTTGATGGGTGGCTTTATTTTTGGAAAATGGATAGGCACCATTGTTGTTGTGCTTGGGTTAAGTGTTGGTGCAACTTTTTTATATATTTTTGGAAATTATTTTTTAAAAGAATTTGTTAAAGAAAAGCTTTTAAATAAATATCATAATCTAGAAACTAAATTTAAGAAATCTGAATTTATTTATTTACTCGTATATCGTTTTATAGGAGGAATACCGTGGCAGATCAGTTGTTTGCTTCCAACACTTTTTAATGTTCGAGTTAGAAATTTCTTCTTTGCTACACTAATAGGTATTGTTCCACAAATATTTTTAGCAGTATCTATTGGAAGTGGGTTTGAAAAAATTATTGATCAAAACTCTGATGTACCTGGTGTTACTGAAATTATTTTTTCACCAGATATTTATATTCCACTTGTAGCTTTTTTTAGTTTAATCCTAGTGACTATCTTTTTAAGAAGGATATTTTATAAAAATTAGTGGTGCTCCCACCCTGTACTGACCAGGGAACTAGTCATTACCAATGACTTGTTATGCCATTTAACTACAGGAGCAAAGAAACAATTTATATTTTGTGGATAATAATGCATTTTTTTCAAATTATTGCCTTAATTTTTTGACTAATATGATTTATATCTATTTTAGGAAATGTTATGGGAATTCATTACGATTACAAGTCAACTAAAGGTAACAAGCTTATGGAAAAGCAAGCCAAAAGAGAGAAGAAGCTTGCAGAAAAAAAAGCTAAACGTTTAGCAAAAGAAAGCCCAAAACAAGAAGAACCTAAAATAAAAGCTTTAGATCCTAACAAACCAATTTCTTTAGATTTTTTGACAAATCCAAACAAAGAATGAGCTCTAAAGATAAAAATGAGCGTTTAAGTCTAGCTCTTAGAAAAAATTTAAAAAAAAGAAAGATTTTCCAAAAAAAAACTAAGAAAAAAAATAAATAATGTCAGTTCTCTCGGATAAATGGATCAGAAAAATGTCCAAAGAACATAACATGATTTCACCATTTGAGGAAAAACAAGTGAGAGGCAAGAATATTTCTTATGGACTTTCTTCTTTTGGATACGATGCAAGAGTATCAGAGGAGTTTAAAATTTTTACAAATGTTAATTCTGAGATTGTTGATCCTAAAAATTTCAAACCAACAAATTTTGTAACCAAAAATGTATCTGAATGTATTATTCCACCAAATTCATTTGTTTTAGCAAGAACTGTAGAAAAGTTTAAAATTCCAAATGATGTGTTAGTTATTTGTCTAGGTAAATCAACATATGCAAGATGTGGGATCATTGTAAATGTAACTCCATTAGAGCCTGGGTGGGAAGGATATGTTACACTTGAATTTTCAAATACCACACCTTTACCAGCAAAAATTTATGCAAACGAAGGTGTTGCACAATTTATTTTTTTAAAAGGAAATGAAAAACCAGAAGTGACTTATGCAGATCGAGATGGAAAGTATATGGGTCAAACTGGGGTAACATTACCTAAAGTTTAAATATGCAAAGACTAGAGGTTCTTGGAGCGAATAAGCTTAAGGGACAAATAAATATTTCAGGATCGAAAAACGCATCCTTACCAATTTTGGCAGCAACATTGCTATCAAAAAATAAAATAACTTTAAACAATCTACCAAAAGTTAAAGATATAGAGACAATGATTAATTTACTTCAATCATTAGGATCAATTACCAAATTTACTAAACAAAGTCTTGTTATAGATAATTCCAAACAAAATAAATTTTTTGCATCTTATAATTTAGTAAAAACTATGAGAGCTGGAATTTTAGTGCTTGGCCCATTACTTGCTAAGTTTGGCAATGCAAAAGTTTCACTACCAGGTGGTTGTGCAATTGGTACCAGACCTGTTGATATTCATCTTAAGGCTTTATCAAAACTTGGAGTTAAATTTAAAATTTTAAATGGATATGTTCATGCTAATGCTCCAAAAGGGCTAATAGGTACAAACATAAGTTTCTCAAAAATATCTGTTGGTGCTACGGAGAATTTAATTATTGCTGCTTGTTTTGCAAAAGGAAAAACTATTTTAAAAAATTGTGCAATTGAACCTGAGATAAATGATTTAGTAAATTTTTTATTAAAAATGGGTTGCAAAATTAAATGGATTGGTAAACGTTCAATAAAAATCTTTGGAGTAAAACAAGTTAATGAAATTAGTTATTCAGTTATGTTTGATAGAATTGAAGCTGGAACATATTTGATTGCGGCAGCATTAACAGAGGGAAACTTGCAAATAAAAAATGTGATACCTAAATTAATCAAAACTGAAATTAATATTTTAAAGAAAATTGGAGCCAAAGTAAAAGTTAATCACGATAAGATAAACATTGTAGGTAACAAAAAGATAAAAAATTTAAAAATTAAAACGGCTCCGTATCCAGGTTTTCCAACTGATTTACAGGCCCAAATTATGGTTTTGTTATGTAAAGCAAATAAAAACTCAATAATAAAAGAGGATATTTTTGAAAATCGATTTATGCATGTTGCTGAACTAAACCGTATGGGTGCACAAATTCTAACTAAAGGAAACAAAGCTGTTGTTCAGGGAAATATAAATTTTGTACCTGCTGAATTAATGGCTACAGATTTACGAGCATCAGTTTCCCTAGTCCTTGCTGCTTTAGCAGCTAAGGGAAAATCAATTATCAATAGAATTTATCATTTAGATAGAGGTTATGAAAACATAGAAAAAAAGTTAAAAAAGGTTGGAGCAAAAATACGCCGAGTAAATTAATGGAAAAAAAATATTTAGCAAAAATTATTGCAAATGATCAAGAAGGTTTACAAATGATTTCTGCATGCAGTGCTGGGGCAAAGGTAAAGGTTCTTGATATAAAATATCTTGCATCAAATAAAGTACTTTTGCTTTCAATAGAACGAACAAAAGTTGAAACTGGCCAAGAAAATAAAAAAATCAATAGTATTTGTAGGTTTGATTTCGTTGACAAAGTAAAATCTAAAAATATAGATCAGTCAAACCAGGAATTAGTTTTAGAATTAATTGGAATTGATTATTTGAAAAATAATTCTGATTATGAAATAAACTTAATATTCAGTAACAATGCGCACATTGCTTTGACTACAGAAACAATTGAAGTAAGACTAGAAGATCAAAATGAAATTAAAGATTAATGAAAATACTAAATAGTACTAATAAGAATTTTAAAAATTCTTTAAATAAATCACTTTTACAGCGAAAAAAAAAGATTCAATCTAGTTCTATCTCAGTGACCACCATTGTTAAAGATGTTAAAAAAAATGGTGATAAAGCTTTATTGAAATATGAAAAAAAATTTAATCAAAATAGAACTATTGTTCCTACGTCAAATCAAATTAATAATTCAATAAAATCTTTAAATCAAAAAGTAAAAAAAGCAATTGATATTGCTTATGACAGAATTTACAAATTTCATTCCCTTCAAAAATTTAAAAATATTTCTTTTACAGATAAGTTTAAAAATAAACTTGAATATAAATATTTACCAATAGACTCTGTTGCCATATATGTTCCAGGTTCTTCAGCATCTTATCCCTCAAGTGTTTTAATGAATGCTGTTCCAGCAATTGTTGCTGGTGTTAAAAGATTAATAATGATCAACCCTGGTTTTAAAGGAAAGCAAAATCCAGCGGTTTTGTATGCTGCAAGAAAATGTAAAATAAAAGAAATTTATTCTATAGGTGGTCCTTCTGCGGTTGCTGCTGCTGCTTATGGAACAAAAAAAATTAAAAAGGTTGATAAAATTGTTGGTCCTGGGAACGCCTATGTTGCTGCAGCAAAAAAAGAGGTTTTTGGAGATGTGGGTATTGAAGGTATGACAGCTGGTCCCTCAGAGGTAACTATTGTTTGTGATAAATTTTCTAATCCTGAATGGGTTGCAAGTGATCTAATTGGTCAAGCGGAACACGATAACCTTGCTCAATGTATTTTAATTTCAAAAGATAAAAAATTATTAGAAAAAGTAAAAATTGAATTAATCAAACAATTAAGAAAAATTCCAAGAGTATCCGTAGCTAGAAAGAGTTTAAATAATAATGGAATTCTGATGTATGTAAATTCGGATAAAAAAATTATTGAGATTATAAATAAAATTGCACCAGAGCATTTAGAGCTAAATATTCAAAATTATAAATCTTATGTTTCTAAAATCAGAAATGCTGGATCTATATGTTTAGGAAAATATGCTGTGATGGCTATGACTGATTATAATGTTGGTTCCAATCACATTTTGCCAACAAATGGATCTGCAAAATATTCAAGTGGAATTAGTGTTAATGAATTTTATAAAAGAATTTCTTACATAAACCTATCAAAAAAGGGTATTGAAAGTCTTGGACCATCAGTTATAACACTTGCAAATTACGAAGGCCTGATTGGGCATGCTCAATCAGTAATAAAGAGAATTAGGAGAAAATAAATTTGTCAAAACAAGACTTGCTGGAATTTAAAGGTAAAGTAATTGATCTACTTCCAAATGCTATGTTTAGAGTTAAACTAGAAAATGGACATACAGTTACAGCTCATACAGCAGGTAAGTTAAGAAAAAATAGAATTAGAGTTCTTCAAGGTGATAACGTGACTGTAGAAATGACACCTTATGACCTTACAAAAGGCAGAATAATCTTTAGAGGTTAAAACTTGCCTCGGTAGCTCAGGAGTAGAGCAGAGCCCTGAAAAGGCTTGTGTCGGAGGTGCGAATCCTTCCCGAGGCACCACTATTAACTTTTCATCTTGAAATAATCGCAAAAAAAATTAACCTATTTCATATAATAATTAACAAAAGGACTAAGAAATAAGATGAGTACACTAACTGGAAAAATAAAATGGTATAATGGGAAAAAAGGTTATGGCTTTATTGAAAGAGACGATAAAGAAAAAGACGCCTTTGTTCATGCATCAGCAGTAAAAGATGCTGGAATGAGATATCTTAATGAGGGTGATAAACTTGAATTCACATTAGAAGACGGTCCTAAAGGTCCCTCTGCAGTTAATTTAAAGAAAGTAGACTAATTTATTTTAATTTTAAGGACGTTTTATCTAATTAGACTAGATGCTCGTCCTTATTTATATAATACTTGCGTTATAGCAGTTTTTGTCTAAAAGACTGCTCATGATTATAAATATTACATTTAGAAATACCTCAAGAAGTATTCATAGAAATAGCTTCCATAGCCTATAGGCTATTAATTTATAATATAATTTTAAATCCACATAAAAATAATATAAAAACAAAGGATGCCTGGGTGGTGTAACGGTTAGCACGAAAGTTTGTGGAACTTTAAGTTTGAGTTCGATTCTCAGCCCGGGTACCAAAAAATGGACAAAGAAAATAAATTAGTACCTGGATTACCTTCAGGATTTGAAGATCGTTGGGAAAATAAACTTCTTCTCAAAAAAAAGCTATTAAAAACTATTGAGAAGAATTTTATTAAATTTGGAGCAGAACCTCTTGAAACCCCTTCGTTTGAAATTAGTGAAAATATTGGATCTTTTTTAGCAGAAGATGTTGCTAATCCAATGTCTGATGTATTCTCATTTCAAGATGGTGAAAAAAGTATTACACTTCGATATGACTTATCAAGCCCACTCGCGAGGTTTGTAGCTCAAAATAATCAAGAACTTCCATCAATTTTCAAGCGATATCAAATCCAAAATGTTTTCCGTAATGAAAAAGCTGGAAATGGTCGTTACAGGGAATTTATGCAAGCTGATTTTGATATTGTTGGAAATGTTAATCCTGCTCTAGCAAATGCTGAGCTTTGCAATTTAATATCAAGTACATTATCAGATTGTGGTTTAAACAATGATCAATTTACAATCAATGTAAGTAATAGAAAAATTGTTCAAGGTCTAATTGATGAATTAAAAATTTCTAAAGAAAAACAGACTAAGGTTATTAGGGCTATTGACAAATTAGATAAGCCAGGTTTTGGAATAAAGGGAGTTGAAGATTTATTAAAGAAAGAGAGAAAAGACCAAAGTGGAGCAATTACTAAAGGAGCAGATTTATCTGACGATCAAGCAGCACAAATATTAAATTTCCTAAATATAAAAGATTTAAAAGAACTGAAGCAAACTTTAAAAAATCAATTGTCTCAAGATGGAATAAGTGAATTAGAGAGTTTGTTTGAGATTCTTGGATATGGATTAAATTTAAATCAAGTTAAAACAAACTTCACGATTGTGAGGGGATTAGCTTACTATTCAGATTTTATTTTGGAAACAAACTTAAATTTCAAAATCACTAACAACAAAGGTAAAGAGGTTGATATCGGCAGTATATGTTCGGGTGGAGCTTATGCAAAATTGATATCAAGATTTAGAGGAATTGATATTCCAGGTACAGGAATAAGTTTTGGTGTCGATAGATTATTATTTGCTTTAATGCAATTAGATCAAATTAAAGTAGAGAGCAAAAAACCTATTTTAGTATGTGTGATGGATCAAAAATATTTAAAAAATTATTATGAGCTAGTAGATCAGCTTAGAAATAACAATATTAATGCTGAAATTTTTTTAGATACAAAAAAAAACCTCGGCAAACAATTAGCTTTAGCAAATAAACGTGATTTATCAATTTCAATTATTTGTGGAGAAAATGAATTTAAAGACAAAACTGTTACCATAAAGAATCTAAAAGGTACTAAGGGTGAAAATAACAAAACAATTCCAAGGGAAGATTTAATCAATGAAGTCAAAAAACTTATCTGAAAAAATTCTTAGGTCAGTAAAATCTAAAGGTTATAAGTATATTGAACTACCATCTGTAATAGAAGCAAATCATATTTTGCAAAGATCAGGAGAAAACTTCAGAAAATTCATGTTTTCTTTTACAGATATAAATGGCAAGGAATTATGTTTAAGACCTGACTTAACTATTGCTTCTTGTTTAAGATACTTAGAAAAAAATTTAAAGGGTAAAGAAAAAATTTTCTATAGTGGTCAAGCATATAGAAAAGTACAAAGAAAAAAAGATAAAATTATTAGAAATCAAATTGGATTTGAAATATTAGGATCTAAAAATGAAAAGCATGATGATAAAGAAATTATTCAAACATCATTGAAAACCCTTCAGAATATAAAATTCTCATCGGGAACTCTTACAATTGGAAATGTTGAAATATTTAATTTACTTATTTCAAAAATAGACATTCCTTTAAGATGGAAGTTAAGATTGTCAAGACACTTTTGGAGAGAAAAATATTTTAATGATCTTTTAAAAAGATTAAAAACTAATTCAGATGTAGACCCAACTATTGTTGAAATTGATAAAAAACGTTATTTAAAAATGGCAAAAGACGATACATCAAGAGTAATAGCGGGAAGATCTGTTAATGAAATTTTAAAAAGATTTGATAATAAAATTAAAGATCCCAGAAGAGCAAGCACAGGTAAAAATATTTCTAAAATAATTCAAAATTTTTTAAAAATTAAATGTCCAATCAATAGAGCTGCGTTTGAACTAAATAAATTTTTTAAAAAAAATAAAATTAATCTAGTAGTTGATCAAGGATATTTCCCACTTTCTAATAGTAAAGTTTCTAAACTAAATGTTATTTTCTCAGCATCATTTGGGAGAGAATTAGAATACTATACAGGTATAGTTTTTAAGATTGACATTAAATCAAAAAATAAAACTTATAGAATACTTAATGGTGGGCGATACGATCGATTAATTTCTGATCTTGGATCCAAAAAACAAATTCCAGCTGTAGGAGCTGCTTTTAACTTAACATGATTATTTGGCTTGCGTCATATCCTAAAAGTGGAAATACATGGCTTCGATCAATGATAGCTTCATACTACTATACTAAAAATGGGAATTTCAATTTTGAGATACTTGATAAAATTGATCAATTTCCAAGTTTTAATTATTTTAAAAGTTATAAAGATAAATTTGAAAGGCCTGAAGATACGGTAAAGTACTGGTTACAGGTTCAAGAAGAAATTAATAAAGACAAAAAGATTAAATTTATAAAGACACACAGCGCCTTATGTAAAATTGAAGATCAGGTTTTTACAGATCAAAAAAATACACTTGGGGCAATTTATATTATTAGAGACCCTAGAAACGTAATTAATTCAATATTTAATCACTTTGATAAAAATAGTCAGCAAGAGGCATTAGATTTTATGAAAGATGAAAAAAGATGTTTATTAGATAAACAAAATAATAGATTTTTAGGCTTTGTTCCTTTGTTTTCATGGAAGATGCATCAAAATAGTTGGAATAAAAATAAAATGTTTCCAACTTTGACCATCAGGTATGAGGATTTACAGTCTGAAACGTTTAAAACTTTTGAAAAAGTATTTAATTTTATAAAATCGATTACTAAATCTAATCAATCTTTTAATAGAGAGAAAGCGAAAAAAGTTGTTCAATCTTGTGAATTTCGAAAAATGCAAAAAATGGAACAAGAAAAAGGTTTTCCTGAAGCTGTTATGAATAAAAATGAAAGTAAGAAAATAAATTTTTTTCATTTAGGTTCCAAAAATAATTACAAAGAGTTATTAAATAAAGACATAATTACTGAGATGAATTCTGTTTACAAAGATCAATTAAAAGAATTTAAATATGAGTAAAAATTTAAATATTGGAATTCCAAGCAAGGGAAGACTTAAAAAAGATATTTTAAATATTTTCAAAAAAAATAAATTAAGTTTAGTGTCTGAAAGAGGTGAAAGAGACTTGCTAGGTTCAATAAAACAAAAAAAAAATGTTAAAATATTATATCTGCATGCAAGAGAAATTATTGAGAGACTAGGTGATGGTTCTTTGGACCTTGGTTTCTCTGGATTTGATTTACTTAAAGAAAGTGAAATTAATATTCAAAATAAGATCAATGTCATTAAAAAATATAATTTTGGAAAAGCAACTCTAGTTGTCGCTATACCTGATCCATGGATAGATGTACAAACTGTTGCAGACTTAGAGGAAATAGGATTTGAATTTAAAGATAAAAAAAAAAAAAGATTAAGAGTCGCCACAAAATACCCAAACTTAACAAGAAATTTTCTATTTTCTAGGGGAGTAACTCAATTTAAATTAGTTAGTAGTCTTGGCGCAACTGAGGCTTATCCTTTTACTGGCTCTTCAGAAATTATTACTGATATCACATCAACAGGTGAAACTTTAAAAGCAAATAATCTTCGTATTTTAAAAGATGGAGAAATATTGAAATCACAAGCTTGTATGATGATATCAAAATCATCTGTTAAAAAATTTGAAGTTAAAAATATAATTAAATTACTTTCTAATTATTAAATCTTTCCAATATACTAAAATTATCTTAATTATATTAAGATTTCTAAGCACCACATACAAAGAAACTACAAGAGTAATAAAGAATAAAACTTTTAATAAAAAAATTAAATCCATATATTATTTTTTATTTCTTTTAAAACTTCCTTTACCTTTTTTAGGTTTTATTTTTTTTGGTGAGTATTGTTTAGAATATAAAATTTCTATCATTCTATTTTTTCTTTTAATATTCAGGGCTTTTTTTACCATTTAATAAGATTTTGCTTTCTTTATCCTATTATTAAATAAATTATATCATCGTTTAAATAAAAAAAAATACGTTTATAAAGGTAGTATGATTGCTGAATCAATATTGTTAATTTTAATTTTATTGGGAGTTTTTATTGCCGTATTTTTGTTGTTTAAGCAGAGCAATATTCGAGATGAATTAAGAGACAATAAAGAGGCTGATGAAATAGTAAATTTAAAGAACGAAATTATTACTTTAAAAGATACGTTAAATAGCACTATCAATACTTCATTGGGATCAATGTCGACTTCATTTAACAATTTATCTACAGGGGTTACAAAAGATATGACAGAGGCACTAACTAAAGTAGATGAAAAAGTTGGAAATTTTAACCAACAAGTTCAATTACTAAATCAAAGCCAAGAGGGTATTACCAAAATTTTAGCTGGAGTTAAAAAGTATGGAACTCTTGCAGAATTTAGTTTAGATGCCTTAATTAAAGATTTGTTACCAGCTTCACAATTTAATACGAACATTAAGATGAAAGAGAATACAAGTGAAAATGTTGAATTCGCAATTAAACTTCAAGGAGATGTTTTGGTTCCAGTAGATTCACATTTTCCTGTTGAAAAATTTAAAGCTATTACTGATGGTCATGATGCAGATGACAAAAGGGCTGTTGCTGATGCAAGAACTAAATTGGCAAATGCTTTTAAAGCTAAAGCTAAAAGTATTAATGAAAAATATATTGTTCCACCTAAAACTACAGATTTTGCTATTGTCTATGCACCAACTGAAAGTTTATACAAAGAATTAACCGAATACCAAGATCCAAGTACTAAGGAATTATTAACACAAGAATTAATGAAAAAATATAAAGTTGTAATTTGTGGACCAAATACTCTCTCTGCATATTTACAATCTCTTCACATGGGTTTTCAATCATTGAAAGTTCAAAAGGGAGCAACTGAAATTTATAATCATTTAAAAACAATCAGCACTAGATTTGGAAAGCATTTTGATAATATAATATTACTAAGAAAAAAATTAGAAGAGGCTATGTCTGTTGTTGATAAGTTTGGAACAGACGCTAGATCAATCAATAGAACTCTTGAAAATATCAAAGACCCTGAACAACTTGAAAAGGCTGTTCAAACTGAAAATGTAGAAAAATTTGTTGATCATTCAAAACAAGCAAATAATTAATTTCAATTTTTCTCTAATAAAGAATATAAGAAATCACATGCAGTGGAATAAGAAATACAATTATCCAAAATCTTCAAGAGCTACAGTAGATGGTATAAGAAGATATCTATTGGGAGAGGTTAAATTACCTTCAGTGACTAGTATTCTTGATCAAACACGTTCTGAAGAGGATAAAGCTGCGCTAGCTAATTGGCGTGAGAGAACAGGCTTTAAAGAGGCTGAGGCAATAACTAAAGCAGCAAGCAGTAGAGGTTCTCAAATGCATAATTACTTAGAGTCTTATCTTCTTGGAAGAGAAAATCTAAGTTTTTTTGATGACAATGAACAATATAAATTAATGGCAAAAAAAATAATTGAAAAAGGTTTAAAAAATAGATTGGAGGAGATTTGGGGAGTTGAATGCACACTATACTATCCAGAAAAATATGCTGGCACTGCAGATTGTGTTGGAATTTATGAAGGAAGAGAAACGATCATTGATTTTAAACAAAGCAATAAACCAAAAAAATCAGAGTATATTGACTCTTGGCTCCTTCAAACGAGCGCGTATTCATTGGCTCACAACATTGTGTATAACTCTAATATCACTTCTTGTGTAATTCTAGTTTGCACAGTAGATAAATTATTCCAAGAATTTAAAATTCAAAATCACGACTTAGTTGTTTACCAGAACTTATTTTTGGGAAGATTAAAAAAATTTAATGAGCTTTCAAATTTAGATTAATTATTAATATGGATAAAATAGTAATCTACGATACAGAAACAACCAATAGTACTATCTGGGGAAGTATTATTGAGGTTGGTGCAGTAGTAGTCGATAAAAATCTCAGAGAAATAGGAAAACTAAATATTAGAGGCAGAATGCCAGAAGGTGAGGTACCTAGCGCAAAAGCACTCTTAGTTAATTCCACAAGTATTGATTTACTTACCAAAGGCAACTATTCACATTATGATTTTCTAGGTGCTGTAGAAAATTTTTTTTCAAAAGCAGCCCCATCTTTGTTTATAGGTTGGAGTAATCTTAACTTTGATCGTCGAATGTTTCATTTTAATTTTTTTAAAGGAAACAGATATCCTTATTTAACTCACTCATCACCTAATCAAGAAACTGATGGTTTACACGTTGCAAGAGCTGCTCAAACTATTAATTCTAAAACTTTAAAAACTGAATTAACACCTGCAGGAAATGAAAGTTTAGCATTAGAAGCACTTGCAAGACAACAAGGATTTGATACCACTCAACAACATACCGCTTATCACGATGCTTTTACAAGTTTAAAAATCCTTAGAATTATTAAGAATCAACATATGGATAATTGGGAAAAATTTTTAAGTACTTCAACAAAGAGCAGTGTTGAATCACTTTTAAAAAGTGAAGGAATTTATTCTATTTTTGAAAATGTAAAAGGACGCAACATGATGTATCTAGTTTGTACACTTCATCCTGAATATTGTTTTCATCCTACTTATGCATCTTGGGGATATGTTTGGGATTTGAGAAGAGATCCAGAACCTTTTTTAAATTTGTCAGTAAATGAGCTTAAAGCAAATTTAAAAAAAATTAGTCCGAAAGCATTAAGGGTATTAAAAACTAACAAGGCTCCTGTAGTATTAGATAAAAAATTTGCATTAAAAGAAAAAGCATATTCAGAATTAGATTTAGAAACAATTCTGAAAAGGGCAAAGCTAATAAGAAGTAGTGAAAATTTTTGCAAAAATATACAAATTATTAATAGAGAAGCTGCCGAAGAGAAAGCTCAAACTCAAACTCAAGAGGATTTGCTTCCAGAAGAAACTTTGTATGAAAAATTTATTCCTAATAAAGATACTGCGTTATTTAAAAAATGGCATAGTTCATCTTGGGAAGATAAACTAAGATTATTAGATAAGTTTCAAGACAAAAGATGTAGTTGGTTTGGTCAAAAAATTATTTATCAAGAAGCACCTCATATTTTACCTCCCGATTTGTACAAAAATATTAAGAGTGAAATTGCTAGGAGAATATTGAGTAAAAATAAGGAAAAATGGCAAACAATTGGCATGGCCTATACGGAAATTGATACATTGAGAGACCAAGCATCTAATAGAGATGATCAGAAAGAGTTGAAAAAATTAGACGAAATTAATGAATTTATAATGTCTATTGAAAAAAAATATGAAATTGCCTAGTTGACTTTAAGGCTCCAATTTATAAAAAGTCTTTATGCTAATAGATTTTAAAGACGAAGATTTTGACAGTAAAATCAAAAATGAAGAGGTATCTGTAATTCAATTTTCAGCCTCTTGGTGTGGTCCATGTAAAGCTCTTAAGCCAGTGATGGATAAATTATCTGGCGAGTATAAAGATAAAGCAAATTTTTATATTACTGATATTGAAGATGCTGGAATAAACACAGGTTCAGCAGCTGGTATACGTGGAGTGCCGACAGTAATTATATATAAAAAAGGACAAGAGGTTAGTCGAAAGGTTGGAGGAGTTCCAGAAGGTCATATGAAAGAATTCCTAGACGAGAATATTTAGTTTAGATTCAATACCTCTCCAGCAAGATACAAAGATCCTGTAATCAAAATTATATCGTTTTCCTTGACTGGAATTGACTTGATAGCATCAATAATACTCTCTTTATATTTAACGTTATCAAAGTTATTAATTTTGTTTTTCAAAACTTTTCCTTTGATCGAGTTTGGTTGATTAGGGATATCTATAGTGGTCAATGAGGAAATATTTTTAAAGTGACTAATATATTCGTTATGATCTTTATTATCCATCATACCTAGAATAATATGTTTATTACAATTCAAACTTTCCAAATATTCATTTAAAACTTTTGCGCCCAAAGGGTTATGAGACCCATCAACAAGTAATTTATTATTTTTTACTAGTTCTTTAAGTTTTCCAGAGTCTATTTCTTGAAGTCGTGCAATACTTTTAATTTTAGTTATTCCATCTTTAATATTCTGTTCACTTACTTCTAATTGGTCAATAGATCTTAATGTTGCTATTGCAGTTGAAATATTTTCTAGCTGAAATTGACCTTTAACTTTCGGAATTGGAAGTTTAATCCCACCATTTTTATCTTCATAAAAAAAAAAACCATTTTCATTTAATGAATAGTTATAATTTTCATTAAAATAATATTTTTTTGAAGAATTTTTTGCAATTGAATTTTTAATTTCATCAACAATTTGAGATGAATTTTGCTTTGCAACAATAATATTAGAATTTAATAAATTTGACGTTTTTTCGAATATTATTTTTTTAGTTGTTCGTTCGTTTTCAGGTAACCAATCTAAATGATCTAAACCAATAGAGGTTACAATACTTGCTAAATTATTTTTTAGTATATTTGTTGCATCAAAACGGTGAAACAATCCTGCTTCAATTAAGTTTATATTATCAGGGTATTGTGAGGCTTTATAGAAGTATGCAGCACTTAATATCTCAAAAAAAGTTATTGGTTCATTATTATTTGCTTCTTCAATTTCCTCAAAAAGAATACTTAGATCATCATCACTTAATTCTTCATTGTTAAATATAAATCTTTCATTTATTCTTTTGATATGCGGGCTAGTGTAAATATTGCACTTACTATTTGCCTCTTTTAAAATTGAGAACATAACCTGGATAGTAGAATATTTACCGTTAGTACCAACAACAGAAATAGATTTTAAATTATCCTGTGGGTTTCCAAGGGTTTTACAGAGTTTTTTTATTCTTTCTAAACTTAGGTCTATCTCTTTAGGATGCAACTTTTGTAAGCGATTGAGTATCTTCTGCAATTTCATTTTGTTCAGATGTTATAACAGAATTTCGCTTTAACAATATTGATAATAGGGTTCCAATTTTAGATACTAGTTCTTTTCGTTCAACTATTAAGTCAACAAAACCAGTTTTTTCAACATACTCACTTTTTTGAAATCCTTCTGGTAGCTCTTCTTTAACAGTTCCTTGAATAACTCTAGCACCAGCAAATGCAATCAATGCACCAGGTTCTGCAATGTTAATATCACCAAGCATTGCATAAGAGGCAGTTATTCCTCCAGCAGTAGGGTCTGTAATACATACCAAATAAGGCAAACCATTTTTTTTTAATTCGTTAATTGCTAGAGTAGTTCTGGTCATCTGAGATAATGAAATTAAACTTTCCATCATCCTCATTCCTCCTCCTGCGCTAATACATAAAAAAGGTGTTTTATTTTCAATTGCATGCTGAATTCCATATAAAAAAGCTTCACCTTCTGCAGCAGCCATTGAGGCACCTAAAAAATCAAAATCAGATGCGACTGCAGTAATTTTAATATTGTTAATAGTACCAGAAGCAACCATCATTCCACACTCTAGCCCAGTTTTTTTTCGTGCACTTTTTAATCTATCTTTGTATGATTTAGAGTCAGTCCAATTTAAAGGATCATCTTTTGGAATAGGAGTTTTAAATATTTCATAATTATTTTTACCAAACAAAATATCAAATCTTTGCTTTGGTTTTATTCGATGGTGTTTATTACATTCAGGACAAACCCATAAATTATTTTCTAAATCTTTTTTAAGTATTGGGCCTATACAACATGAAGTCCAATCACTATTTGCAATATCTTCCTTCGATGCTCTTTCTTTAATAGCTGTTTTGATTTTTTCACCAGCTTTTATTATTTTTGTAATCCAGTTCATATAATTTTATTTTTTAATCTTCTAACTACATTAGTAACATTTGTGACAGCATTTTGTCTTTTTTTAATCGATTTAGATATTTCCTTGCAGATTGCGCTTCCTACAACCAAACCATCAGCTTTTTTAAGCGATTTTATAGTTTTTTCAGTGATTCCAAATCCAATTACAACATTTTTTGATTTATTTTGATTTTTAATTTTAAAATAATTTTCTAGAATTTTTCTAGGTGAAACTTTTAATTTTCCTCCCGTAGTTGACAACATACTTATGTAGTAAATCATATCATGTGAATCTTTTATAATTCTTTTTAATCTAATGCTTGAAGTTGTTGGTGACACTAGTTGTATAAAATTAATTCCTTGTCTTTTACATTTTTTTGAAAAATTTTTATTTTCTGGGTATGGAAAATCAACAACAATTAGACCATCTATTTTTGAATTTTTACATTTTTTTAGAAATCTATTTTCATCATATTGATAGATCATATTATAATAACCCATTAAAATAATAGGAGTTGTTTTTTTTGATATCTTAAATTCTTTAGCAATTGCAAAAACATCATTTATTTTAATTCCATTTTTAATGGCTCTGTAAGCACTAGTTTGTATTTGACCACCATCTGCAATAGGAGTGTTATGTGGGAAGCCTAATTCGCATATGTCAGCATAAGCTGATATTGACTTAAGGATTTCTAAAGATTTTTTTTTAGTATTATCACCAGCAACCGTATAAGTTAATAATGCAGGTCTACTCATATTTTTTGCTTTTTTAAAAGTTTCATTTATTAATGAGGTCATCAAATTTTTCCTAATCTCTCTTTTAAAATATCCCTATCTTTTTGAGCATCTCCACAGGAATTTACAATTATAATTGTATCTTTGTTAAGTTTAGGAGCAATTTTAATTGCTTCAGCAAATGCATGGCTGGGCTCTAAACTTGGATTAAGATTTTCAAATTTTGTCACCATTACATGTGCGTTCAAGGCTTCCTCATCAGTTGCATAAGTATATCTTGCACGTTTTGTGTCTTTTAAGAAACAATGAATAGGACTTACTCCTGGATAATCTAATCCAGCACTTATAGATTCGGTTTCATTAATTTGACCTTCATTATCTTGGCAAACATATGATGCAGCACCATGTAAAATTCCAATTTTTGCATTTCTACTTAATGGAGCAGCATGAAGTTTTGATTTTTTTGGCCCACCTGCCTCAACTCCAATTAACTCAATTTGTTTTTTATCAAAGTCTATAAATTCACTCCAAAAGCCATAAGCTGAACTTCCACCCCCAACACAGTTAATTAGTTTAATTTTTTTTGGAATTCTTTTAAATTCAGATTTTAATTGCGCTTTTAACTCTCTAGATATTTGAGCAGTGCTCCATCCGCATATCTTAACAAATATATTTGGACCAACTGTGCTACCAACACACATATGAGTATTATCGCAATTTGATACCCAGTATCTCATACATTCGCTAACAGCATCTACTAAAGTCTGACTACCAGAATATACAGGAACAATTTCCGCTCCATTTTTTTTCATTGCATCGCAATTTGGTTTTTGCCTTTTAATGTCTTTAGCACCCATGAAGATTTTACATTTCAAACCGAACTTTTTTGCAGCCATACTTAACATTTTTCCAGCATACCCTGCCCCTGTATCACCAACGATATATTTTTTACCCATAGCTTTGCAAAGAAGGGCATGCACAGTTGCATTATATATTTTATGAGCACCACCATTTGCTTCAGAGACAACTTTTGCCCATATTTGAGCACCACCTAAATGGTTAGTCAAATTTTCCAATTTTATAAAAGAAGTCGGAGAACCAATATAACTTTTGAAATAATAGTCTCTTTTTTTAATAAATTTTTTATCTTTTCTTAATTTTTTGAATTCTTTTGTCAAATCTTCTACAGGTTTTTTTAGTGTTTCAGGAATGAAACTTCCTCCAAACTTACCACCCCAAAAACCAAATTGATCATGTTGATCAATTAATGATATTCCTTTTTTAATTTTCATTCTGAGCAATTTTTATTTTATTTAAAAAGATATCTATTTTGGATAGATCTTTTAATCCAGAAGTTTCTAAGCCTCCAGATAAATCTATAAAATCAGCTATTTTTTCGTAATCTTGAATTTCGTCATTGTATTGTATATTTCCAGCAATCATTAAATCTTTGTTTAATTTAATATTTTTAATTAAACTAAGGTCAAAACTCTCACTTTTTTCGTAACCTTTGCTATCAAATAAGTAAATATCAGTTACATCAGAAAACAAATAATATTTTTCAAAGTCTGATTTTTCTTGAATTGTAAATGCAGTTATAATTTTTTTGTTATAGGTAGATCTAATTGAATTTATTTCCTTAGGGTTACAATCATACAACTGATAATAATCAAAAGGTAAATTTTTTATTTCTTCTAAAATTTTATTATCAGGTCTGACTAGCACAGCAACAAATTTACATTTTTTTTTATTTACACTTAGTAGTTTTTTTAATTTTTTGAGCTCAACATATCTTGAACTTTTTGGGTAATTACAAATAAAACCAACAAATATAGGGGGATTGTTATGATTGATTAAAAAATTAAGTGTTTTGACATCAGATACGCCACAGACTTTACATCCTTTGATCATTTACTTAAATGATTTATTAATCTTTTTACGTTCATTTTTATATTACCTTTTGTAATTGATCTGCCAATAACTATTCCAGAAACTTTATTCTTAAAAGCATTTTGGGGAGTCATAACTCTAACTTGGTCATTTAGTTTATCATTTGGTAATCTTATTCCAGGAGTTACTATAAATAAATTTTTATGTTTTTTTCTAATTAATTTTGCCTCTTGTGCAGAACAAACCACTCCATCACATCCTGATTTCCTGATAAGCTCAACTTGCTTTAAAACTATATTTCTAACTGATTTAGTATGGCCTATATCTTTTAGAGATTTATTATTTAAACTAGTTAAAACAGTAACAACCAAAACCTTTAAATTTTTGTTAATTTTTTTTGCTTCTTTTTTGACAGCCTTAAGCATTATAAGACCACCATTTGCATGAGCTGTTATAAATTTACATCTCTTTAAATCTTTTAAACTATTTATTGCCGAAAGAGCAGTTTGTGGAATATCATTTATTTTTAAATCTAACCAAAAATCTTTTTTAAATGTTTCTAAATATTTCCTCCCATTTTTTGAGTAAAAAAATTGTAATCCAAATTTTGGTATAATTTTAAGTTTTTTAGATTTTGTCTCCGCTATTATATTTTTTATTTTCTTTAAGTTTGATGTATCACAAGCAACAAAAATATTTTTATTATTTATCATTCAGTTTTTTAAATAACTCTTTAGACATTTTGAAGTGAATAGTTTTTTTTTGAGGTGTATTCACTTTTTCACCTGTTTTAGGATTTCTAGATATTCTTGCTTTTTGGATATTTGTTGAAAATACTCCAAAACCTCTAATTTCTACTCTGTCACCTCTTCTAAGAGTTTTCTTAATTTCGTTTAAAATTATATTTGTAAACTTTTCTAGATCTTTTTTTAAAAAATTTGGATAATTATCTGAAATTTGTTTTAAAAGCTTTGATTTTACAATAGCCAATTTTAATCTTCTTAAATTAATCTTTATTTTCTTCTCTTTTTTTCAAGTCTTCAGATAAAGATGAAAAGGGTAAATTTTTACCTGATCCTTCTGATCCATACTTCTCTAAAGCTTCTTTTTTTTCTATTTCTTCAAGTAATTTAATACTTAAAACTACTTTTCTTTTACTAATGTCTAGATCAGCGATGGCACAATCTATTCGTTCAGATCCTGTAAAACGACTAGGACGAGCATCAGCAGCATTAATAGCTATTGCAGATTTTTTGATTTGAAAATCCATTTCGCATCCCTCAGGTCTAACTATAAGACCCTTATTATCTGTAGACATAACTTTAACAGTTATTGTTTGGTTTTTCTTTTTATCCTTGAACCATTCAAATGGGTCTGGTTGTGTTTGTCTCAATCCTACTCTAATTTTTTGTTCTGAAACTTTTACCTCTAAAATCTTAACCTTCAATTTATCACCTTTTTTATATTTTGTTAATTCCTCTTCTCCATTATTTAAATACGTTAAATCATTACAATGTAAGAACGCATCGACATCTAAATCACCAACTTTTAAAAATAAAGAGTATTCATTTTTATTTATAACCTCCCCCTCAACAATGCTGTTAACAGGGTATTTCTTTTCAAAAATTTCAAAAGGATTTTCTTGGGTTAGTCTATGGGATATTGCGACACGTCTTTTATCTTTATCAATTTCAGTTATGATACAATTTATTTCATCACCAACTTTAAACATTTTTTTTGCTGATACATTTTTTTTTGTCCAGCTTAATTCACTTGAGTGAAGTAATGTTGTTAATCCTGGTTCTAGCTCACAAAAAGCCCCAAAGTCCATTAATTTAACTACTTTTACTTTATAAGTTTTATTTAGCTCATAGTTTTCAATATGTTCGAAAGGATCTGGTGATAATTGTTTTACTGAACATCCAACTTGTAGCTTTTCTTTATCTACACTTATTACTTTTAAATCATGTTTTTCACCAATATTAAAAACTTCATCAGGATGGTTAACTCTTGAATATGAAATTTCTTGTAAATGAACTAGTACATCTAATTCTCCGTTTACATTAAAAAAACAACCAAAAGAACTATAACCTTTGACTTCTGCACCTTTAATAATGTCACCAATTTTATATTTTTCAATTATCTTGGCCTTATCCTCTTTCTTAAATGAAGATATAATTTCTCTTCTTGAAACACATGCATTACCTCTTATTTTGTCTAATTTTATAAGTGCAAACTTTTGGGGTTCATTCATTAAATGACTTATGTCTTTTAATGGTTTATCACTAATCTGGGATCCTGGCAGGAACATAAGCGATCCTGTTTCAATATGTTCTACAATACATCCACCTTTACATTTAGATGTTATTTTACCCATGATTGGTTCATTTTTTTCGTATGCTTCAACTAGCTTGTCCCAACCTTTAATCTTTTGTGCTTTGCTTGCAGAAACTAAAACTTCTCCATGCTTATCTTCTATTTTTTCTAATAGAACTGATATTTTTTCACCTATTTTAATTTTTTCAGAAAGCCCCATACTCTTAAGCTCATTAATATCTAGTACAGGCTCTGATTTAAGACCTTCCACAAAAAGAAATACGAATTTTTCAGTAATTTTATTTATTTTACCCTCAATTATTTTACCCTCTTCAATTTGGACCTTTGATAATTGACTGTTAAGAAGTTTTTCAAACTCTTGTGATGCTGGACTCGATAAATCTTTATAAATTTCCATCAATATTTAAGCTTTCTATCTATTATTTTTTTTAATTTTAAAAAACATGCCCTTTTATTAAGCTTTGTCGTATTAATCAATAGTGAATCTTTTGTTTTCTTTAATGGAGAAATCTTTCTATTTAAGTCACTTTTATCTCTATTTTTGATACTTTTTAGCACTTCCTGGTAAGTAGTCTTTTTATTAGTTATTTTTAATTCTTTATATCTTCGCATTGCTCTAGTTTTTATATTTGCTGTAATATAAAATTTTAAATCAGCATCAGGTACTATATTGTAAGTTATATCTCGTCCATCAAGACATGATCCCTTAAATTTCGCAGGGGGATTATAGGCAAAATTTAATTGAAAAGAGTGAACTATGTTCCTAATACTTTTTGTTTTAGATATAATAGATGCTTGAGTACCTACTTTATCAGACAATAAGATTTTTTTTGATAAATCTTTTGTTTTTAAAGACTTAATTTTAGATCTAACGAATTTATTGTTAAATTTTTTCGGAAATTTTAATTTTAAATGAGCAATAAATCTATATATTTTTCCAGTATCAAGATAAAAAAGATTGTAGTGTTTAGATATGGACTTAGCTAATGTTCCAGCTCCAGCTGCTGCAGGGGAGTCAATCGCT
>CACBBX010000001.1 GCA_902537575.1 uncultured Pelagibacteraceae bacterium | reverse complement strand
AATTTTTTCATAATTTTCCACTGTTTTTAGTTGATCTAAAAAACTAATTCCTAAAATGATTGGGCAATAAGGATTTGAAAAAGAAGTATTTAATTGATTTATTGAACTTAATTTCACATAAGTATTTTTTTTCTTATCATTAAAATAAGAGTTTAGATGTTTGATACCGGGTAAACCAAACATCTCTAATTGTCTTATACATTTTCCAATTTCCTCAGCTTCACCCCATGAAAATCCAGCAGCTTTTGATGCTCTTTTAGACATAGTTTCAATCTCGCTTAAAGATTTCATCTTTTAATTACTTGACCTATAGACCCACTGTTCATCAAAGTTTTTTAATTCATCAGGTAGTGGTGCTCCTTGGAACATACAAATTCTTAACCATTTATTTGATCGTGGATCAAATTTTAAGGCTCCAAAGAAAGATAGTTTTAACCTTAGCATATCTATAGGCATTATATTTTTACCAATAGTATTATCTTGTATCTCAGAGTATGGAAATTTTTCAACAATAAATACTCTCCTAACAATGTGTCTAAACTCAGAATTTTTAGACAAAAATTCTGCAACAGTAGAATTATTTTTCGTATCTAATAATTTTTTATGCAGTTTTTTTACATCTCTAGCTATTGCCAGTGGTTGTTCTAATTCAGATCCGCCCTCTTCGAATCTATCAGCTAATCTAGGCTCCTCTTTGTTCTTGGAAATAAACCAAAAATTTTGCATATTTTGTTTTTTTTCAAAGTTTATTTTTAAAATATTTGAATATTTTTTTTCAATAATATTGATTAAATCTTTAATTGTTCTGCTAGTTGGAATAGTAAAATATTTATCCTCCTCAGAACTCATCTGACTTACTAACGGATTAGTTATTTCATTATATGGTTCCATCATAATAGAAACTACATACTCAATACACTCCTCACATGCTTTCTCTTCTAACCAAAGATATATTTGATTAAAAGGATATTCGTCTTCAAAATCAAAATTATTATCAATAAAGTGGATAAATTTTTTTAAGTCTTTTAATAGATTTTTAATTTTAATTTGCTGATACTCACTATCAGTATTCCAGCTAGTAATGTTTGTTACAGATTTTTTAAGGCAATCAATAAATAAAAAACTGTCTTTTTTTTTAACTATTTTTATTTCTCTTATTTTTTTTAAAGCGATCTCTCTGCTCATTACCCAATTATTCAATAATGTTGGATGATTTACTATAAATGGAGCCATACCTAATCCAGTAGAATTTCCAATGCCTAAATTTTTACAAATATTTCTATCTAATACAACAGATTTGCTGGGGTTTTTATGATGAGCAACATGGTTTACTTGATCGAATGTAAATTGCCTAACTAAATAAACTAGCATCATTTCCAGTCTAAAAGGTCCATTGATTTCTTCTCTGTTCTTAATTCTAAAACGATCCGCTAAGCCAAATTTTCCAGAACCATATACTGCAGTTGTTCTGTATAAATATCCAACATTTGATAGTAATTCTAAATCTGGTTGTTTACCTTCACTTAATCTTTCAACTACATGATTGAATACTCGAATAGATTTATTTGCTCTAGACAATGTTAACTCTTTAAATGAAAGTCTTCCAACTTCCTGCCTTGGTACTTCATTTTTAAGTCTATCAATATCTTTTTGAGTAGGAACACCATCATGCAATGTAAATGCTGCATCCCATTTTGTTGCAATTACTCTATCTGATCTTTCGTCATCTTTAATTTTATTTGCAAAACAAACTAGTGAATAAGTTCTTTTATCTTTCTTAAAAGAGTAGATTGCTTCTCCATAACCATATCTATCTAGATTAAATAAATCTCTCTTATATTCCCAGTCTTTAAATTCATTAAGAAAACTTCTTAAAAACGACAGTTTAGACTGATGAAATGATCCCAATCTTGACAATTTCATTATCGTATTTGGATCTCTAAGTTGAACTTTCATAACTAAATTAATTTATAGAAATTGTACCAGTTGTTTCCAAGTATTCCATTTGTCTCTTCATCAGAAAATCCAACTTTTTTAAGACCTTTTTCGATATTTGAAAAACCCCTAGCGTCCTCAAACCATTGAGGTTGTTTAGGAAATCCAGGTTTATTTTTATTACCTTCACCAAAATTTGTACTTTTGGACCATGTTCCATTTCTCATCCATTCAACAACACTGTCAGGTTGCTGAAGGCAAAGATCAGATCCAATACCTATTTGTTTTGTGTTCATAATTTCAGCTGTCTTAGCAACCATCTCACAAAAACTTTCAAGGGTACAATTTGTGTTATCTTTCAGATGATGAGGATATAAAGATAATCCAAGAATACCTCCGCTATCACATAAAATTTTTAACAAATCAGACGATTTGTTTCTTTTTGCAGGATGCCAAAAATTTGGATTTGCATGAGTTATTGCTATTGGTTTTTGACTTAACTCGATTGCGTCAATTGTACTTTTTTCAGCTGAATGTGACATATCAATTGCTACACCCACCCTATTCATTTCTTTTATGACTTCACGTCCAAAATTGGTAACTCCACTGTCTGTATTTTCATAACAACCAGTAGCTAATAATGATTGGTTGTTGTAAGTGAGCTGCATAAATCGGCAACCTAGTTTATGAATTTTTTCAACTAATTTTATATCATCCTCTATGGGCGAACAATTTTGAAAACCAAAAAAAATTGCTGTTTTTTTCTCTTTATTTGCCTTTTCTATATCTTTGTAGTCCCAGCCTTGAAATATTATGTCTGAGTTTTCTTTAAAAAGTTTTTCCCATTTTTTAATCTCCTTTAATAACTCACTGTAATCTTCATGATAGACTATTGTAACATGAACAGCATCAAGACCTGCAGATCTATTAAACTCAAAGGTTTCTCTTGACCAATTACAATATTGAAGGTTATCAATTTTAAAATTCATATAAGTTGAACTTTAATCAATATGTTTTTTAAATACTATTAATTTTATTGAAATTTTAAGTTAATTTTGAAATAAACTAATTACTAATTCTCATGAAAAAAAATAAAAATCTAAAAGTTTCAATCGTTATGGGTAGTCAGTCTGATTATAAGACTATGCGGCTGGCAGAAAAAACCCTAAAAAAAATTGGTGTTTCTTTTGAGACAAAAATTGTATCAGCTCACAGAACTCCAAAAAGGATGTATGATTATGCTCTAAAAGTGGAGCAAAATAATATAGGTGTAATTATAGCAGGCGCTGGAGGAGCGGCACATTTACCCGGTATGATCTCAGCACTTACATCATTACCAGTTCTTGGTGTACCTATCGAAAGCAAAAAATTAAAAGGCCTAGACAGTCTTTTATCAATAGCTCAAATGCCAAAAGGAATACCTGTTGGAACACTTGCTATTGGTGAAGACGGTGCAATTAATGCTGCATTACTAGCAGCATCAATAATAGCAAACCAGAATTCATCTATTAAACGTAAATTGATTAACTGGAGATCTAGTCAAACTAAATTGGTAAAAAAAAATCCTAAATAAATGTCTGATATTTCTCTTGGTATTATAGGAGGTGGACAGTTAGGTAGCATGTTAGCAATTGCTGCAAAAAAATTAAACGTTAAAACTGTAATTTTTTCTGACGACTCAGATGCCCCAGCTCAGAACTTTTGTAATCAATTTATTTCAGGAAATTATGATGACAAGGAGAAAGTTAGTGATTTTGTTAATCAAGTTGACGTTGTAACTTATGAATTTGAAAATATACCTTTTGAAACCCTTAATGAAATAAACAAGTTAAAACCAGTTTTACCTAAACCTTCTATAAATCGACTTATTCAACATCGATTGGCTGAAAAAGATTTTATAAATAAATTAAATATTAGGACTACAAGGTATGTATCAATTGAAAAGAAGTCAGATATAGATGCATTAAAGGATTTTTTACCAGGTATATTGAAGACGAACACACTTGGTTATGATGGAAAAGGACAATATCCAATAAATTCGACCAAAGAGTTAAATTCTATTAATATAGATTTATCCAGTGGATATATTCTTGAGAAACTTGTTAAACTAAAAAAAGAAATCTCAATAATTATAACTAGATTTAGTAATAATAAGTATGAAATTTATGAGCCCATTGAGAATACTCATGAAGATCAAATTTTAAAATATTCTAAAATACCTGCTGAAATAAATGATAAAATTTTTAATCAATCTAAAGACTGGGCTATGCTGATAGCAGAAGAACTTAAATATGTGGGAACGTTGTGTGTAGAATTTTTTATCGACAGAAATGATAATTTATATGTAAACGAAGTTGCACCTAGGGTGCATAACTCTGGCCATCTTACCATCAATTCATACAATGTAAGTCAATTTGAAAATCATGTAAGAGCAGTTTGTGGTTTGCAACAAATACCATTAAGAAAAATTTCTAATGCAAAAATGATTAATTTACTAGGTGATCAGATATCTCAGTATAGAAATTCTCCTAACTTAAAAGAGAATGAATTTTTCTTTGATTATTTAAAAAAAGAGATTAAAGAAAAAAGAAAAATGGGTCATATCACAATATTAATTTAAATGTTTAAATCATTAGAAGGTAATTTTGATAATCCCAAAGTTCATGAACTTCTTAGTAAACACTTTGTTGAACTTAGAGCAGCATCTCCAGAAGGTAGCGCTCATGTTTTAGATATTCCTGGTCTTAAAGTATCATCGATTAAATTTTGGAGCTTGTGGCAAGATGAAAATTTAATAGGTTGCGGTGCTCTTAAATTTCTAGAAGAAGGTCATGGAGAATTTAAATCTATAAGAATTCATGATAATTTTAGAAATAAAGGATACGGTATCAATGTAATTAATCATCTGATTAGAGAAGCCAAAAAACTTAAGATTAAAAAAATAAGTATTGAAACAGGTGCTGGAGATTTTTTTTTACCAGCAAGAAAACTTTTTAAAAAATGCGAATTTGAGGAATGCCAACCATTTGCTCACTATGAAGAGGATGTGAATTCTGTCTATTTAACCAAAATTATTGACACAAATTAAAAAATATTTTTAATTTGTAATATATTTTGTTGACAAAACCCTATAAAATCTAAACAAAGCCATGATTACTTAATTATAAGTAATAAATTAATATAACAAAAAGTAAGAAGATAAATATGAGTCTACAAGGAAAAGTAAAATGGTTCAATCCAACCAAAGGTTTTGGTTTTATTGAAAGAGAAGATAAAGAAAAAGATGTGTTTGTACATGTTTCGGCTGTAAGAGATGCTGGTATGAACGGTTTAGATGAGGGTCAAGCTTTGACTTTCGATGTTGAAGACGGTCCTAAAGGTCCTTCAGCAGTTAACTTAAAAACTGCATAATTTCACACTTCCTATTGGCTGAAAATGTGAATTTTTAATTTATATTTTTCAGCCAATACCAAATATTGAATATCAACGTTTAAACACAATTATTAATTATAAAAAATTAAATCAAAATTTATAAATTAATTAAACAATATGATTGGAATTTTAGGTGGAATGGGGACTCAAGCAGGACTTGATTTTTGTAATAAACTTGCAGTCCTAAATAGAGGAAAAATTGATCAAGAATATCCTTTATTTTTACTCTACAACAAATCTAATATTCCTGGCCGGCCTGAATCAATTGGTTCTCAGACTAAAAATCTATCTAACAAATCTACAAACAAGAAAAGCAAAATAAAATATGAAAGAGTTTTAAAAAGTTTGCTTAAAGGATGTAAATTACTTGAAAAAAATAAATGTAAATTTATTGTTATACCCTGCAATACAGCTCATTATTGGTATAATGATTTACAAAAAAAAATTAAAATTCCAATAATTAATATGCCTAAAGAGGTATTTAAATTCACAAAAAAATATTGTAAGAAAAATTCTAAAGTAGGACTTTTAGCAACCGAAGGTACTTTGAAAACCGGAGTCTATAACTATTTTTTTGATAAAAATTACGATCTTATAAAGCCGTCTGAAATTATTCAGAAAAACTCAGTAAATAAAGCTATTAAATTTGTAAAAATGGGGAATGTGCGGGCTGCAGAAAAAGCTATAAAACCTGCAATAAACTATTTAATGGGTATAAAATGTAAAAAAATAATTTTAGGATGCACAGAACTTCCAATAGCAATATTTGCATTCAAATCATTTAAAAAGATCAAATCTTCAAAAATATTTCTAGATCCCAACCTTATTTTAGCAGAATCTGCTATGTCAAAACATCGAAATTAAGTAATGCAGGTAAAAATTGAAAAGCCATATGTGCTTAGAGTTGCTGAATTTATTTATTTTAAAATCATTGAAATTAAGAATAAAAACCCAGAAACCAATAATATTCAAGCGTTTGAAATATTTATGACAACTAAAGAGTATGAATTAATTAGCTCAGGAGAATTTCACGATAAATGGTTTGAAAAATTAAAAAAGAATAAATTTATTGATGAAATAACTGGAAAAAAAATAACTAGCGAAACTTTGAAATTACTAGAAGTGCAAAAAGATTCTATGATAAAACTATTAATGAAAATTCCTAAACTTTATTATACTAAAAGTCATTTTCCACTAGAGATATCTCAAAGAGCCTTTGATCATCTTTGGCGGGTATGTGAAAGTTACGAGATGTGGTGTAAGGAAACAAAGCAAGACAAATTAATAAAATTAGATATCTTAAATTAGTTGGACAGCAATTTTTGTCTAGTGGTTTCTATTCTATTTTCTATTAATTGTTTTAATTTTACGTGAAATTTTTTTTCTTTATTTCTTTCGTCAACTGTATCTTTAATATGGGTTATAACATCTTTACCTGTTTCATTTTTCAATGCTGTATTAGCCCCATATTGAAGGCCAGCTTGAAGTACATTTCCTGAAGTAGCAACAGTTACTCCTGGACCTAAGAGGGATGTAGTTTGAAAGCATCCTGATAAAAATATTAAACAAGAGATGATAAAAGATATTTTTAATATTTTCATAACAGAATGTTTAATTAATACTTATTTAAGTATTCAACTCAAGATAGAATTGGTTCAAATTGAGCATTATTATTGAGACTATATTGAATAATTAACTATAAAACAAAAATGGTTAAGGTTTTTCCATTTATCTTTATTCTACTATGGTCTTCTGCATTTATTACCACCAAACCAATTATAGATAACAGTGATCCCTTTTCAGCTCTTGCATTTAGATTTGCTATAGTAGCATTAGGTTTTTTTGTGTTTTCTATTTATTCTAAAAAGAAAATAATAGTTGATAGAAGAAACTTCTTTGAATCTTTTTTTAGTGGTGTGCTTTTTCATGGAGTTTACTTAGGAGGTGTTTTTTTTTCAATTTCAAAAGGAATGCCTACTGGGATTGCAGCATTAATTGTAACACTCCAACCTATACTTACAAATGCACTAAGTGGACCAATTTTAAATGAAAAAGTATCTATAAAACAATGGATAGGTGTTCTTTTAGGTTTTTCAGGTGCAGTAATGGTCTTAGGTTTTGATATAGGTACTGAAATTCCAACTACTGGATTAGTTGCAACAGTAATTGCTTTAATAGCAATAACAACATCAACTATTTGGCAAAAAAAATTAAGTAATAATTTACCTTTATCAGTCAGTAATATGAACCAGGCTTTTGGAGGTTTTATTTTCCATATTATAATTATTATTTTTTTTGCAGAAACTTATATAGATTTTTCAAAAACTTTTTTAATTGCAATGAGCCATCAAATTTTTTTAGTTTCCTTTGGTGCATTTACAATTTTAATGTTTTTAATTAAAAGAAATTCTGCAAGCAAAACAGTTTCTATTTTTTTCCTAATTCCACCTACTTCTGCTTTTATGGCTTGGCTATTTTTAAACGAAAGCCTAAGTAATTTAGATCTTTTAGGGTTTTTTATTGCAACTATAGGTGTTTATATAGCTACAAGAGATTAGATTATTTTCCTATATAGCCAAATTCTAGGGAAGAGTCTGTTATTGAATGATATATAGATTCACCAAAACTTCTTAGTGCAAAAATTCTAAAAGTATCAGGATTATCATTTATCATATCAACAACTATAGACATTCCATTGTATGTTGAATTCAGACAATTGTTTTTATGAAATTCATTAAAATTAAAAGGGCAACCTTTTTTTAAAACTTCCTTTGCATCATTGCCCTCGAGTTCAATAATTGATTTTGAATGAGAAATATCTGTAATTGCAAAATCTTTCTCTTCAAATTTTTTATCAATTTCAAAAAAAACTTCTTTTTGAGTAGTAATAACCAACCAATTTCTTGGCCCATTCCAGAGAATTCGAGTATTTTCATTATTTTCTACTAACAGTGGTTTTGAACTTAGATTTAGATTATCTATTTTAATTTCTTCATATACAACATTAGAATTTTTATGTTGAACAATCTGAGTAATAAATAAGTTTTTTATTTCTGAAATTTTGATTAATTTAATTTCATTTTTTCCCTCATAATCACCGAAATATCCTTTTCTATGAATATTTTCTAAAGCTGATATTGAGGTCATGATCTAACTCTTTCTCCTTTTGGATCTACATAATGTGATGAAACAATTTCAACTGGAATTACTTTGTTTTTCAACGGAGACATAACAAATAATTTTTCTCCAATCATATTTTTTCCATCCTTTAAAATTGCAAGAGAAAAAGGATTATCATGCTCTACACTCCAGCATGAGGCAGATATATGTCCTAATTTTTTGTTTGGCAAAGGTGCCTTAGCATCTTTCACCAAATGTGATCCTTCTGGTATGCTTGTTTTTTTATCTAGAGGGACAACTCCGACAATCTTTTGTCTGTCACTTGAGGTGAAAGCTTCTCTATTCAAAGACCTTTTACCAATAAAATCTTTCTTTTTACTAATTAATCCCTCTAACGAAGTATCGTAAGAAATAGTTCTTCCATCAAGTTCTGATCCTGCCACATGTCCCATTTCAATTCTTAAAGTTGATAATGCTTCTGTTCCATAAGGTTGCACTTGAAACTCTTGACCCATTTCAATTATTTTTTCCCACATAAATTGACCGTTATCAGACTCTACATTTACTTCATAAGCTAATTCACCTGAAAATGAGATCCTAAAAATTCTAGCTTTAACCCCAAATAAATCAGACTCCATATACCCCATGAAAGGAAGTCCTTCATTTGAAACGTCATTATTAGGAAATAATTTTTCTAATAATTTTCTAGATTTAGGTCCTGCAATTGCTGCACCAGCCCATTGTTCAGTTGTTGAAACTACATTAACATTCAATTCAGGCCAAACAAGTTGTAGATAATACTCTAAATGTGAAAGCACATTAGCAGCTTGAGCTGTAGTAGTTGTCATATGATAATGATTTTCAGAAATTCTAGTTGTTGTTCCATCATCCATAACTATTCCATCTTCTCTAAGCATCACTCCATATCTTGCTTTACCAACTGGCAACTTTAACCAAGCATTTGTGTAAACTCTATTTAGCAGTTCTGCAGCATCAGGACCTTTGATATCTATTTTTCCTAACGTGGTAACATCGCAAACACCAACATTAGTTCTAACATTTTTAGCTTCACGCTTTGATGCTTCAAAAAGATTTTCGCTTCCTTGTTTATAATATCTTGGTCTTAACCAAACTCCAGCATCAACAAATACAGCGTTATTTTTTTCATGCCATGAATGCATAGGAGATTTACGAGTAGGTTTAGAATGTTTTCCAACTTCTCTACCTACAATTGCTCCAATAGATATTGGAGTGTATGGAGGTCTAAAAGTTGTATGACCTACTGCAGGTACAACTTTATTTTCAATTTCAGAAACTAATTGTAATCCATTCAAATTGCTTGTTTTGCCCTGATCAGTTGCCATTCCTAGAGTTGTGTATCTTTTAACATGCTCTATTGATCGATACCCTTCTTTTAAAGCTATTTCGATATCTGAAACAGCAACATCATTTTGAAAATCTAAAAATCTTTTATAATTTTTTCCTTTAGGCAGAGGCACACACCAAAACTTATCGTATTGAGAAGATTTTTTCTCAACAACATTTGGAAAAGATATTTTATTATCATTGTTTGTAATCTTTTTCGATAAATCTTGGCCAGCCATAAACGAGTCTTTTAACGTTTCTTCTAATGTAAAAATCCCATTAGCAGCACCAAGGGTTGTTTCATTCTGCTTAGATGTCCCAGGCACAAAGGCATCAATTTCCTCCTTAAATTTAGTTTTATTTCCTGATTGTGAAGCTAAATGTATAGTTGGCGTCCAAAAACCCGAAACACAAATACAATCACACTTAATATTTTCAATTGTACCAAGTTGCTTTTTATCATCTGAAATTTTTGCTATATCTGCTGAACTTACTTTTTTATATCCCTGTGCAGCAACAACAACATACGAAAATTTTATCTCAATACCAAGATTAATTGCTTCATCAATTATTTCTGATTGTGGATTAACTCTAGTGTCTAAAATAATTGGATTAATTCCATTTTTCTTAAATTCAATTGCTGTCTCATATCCACTATCATTATTTGTAAATACTAAAGGATTTTTACCGACTATCACACCGTATACTTTTAAATATTCTTTTGCAGCTGAAGACAACATCACGCCAGGAGTATCATTATTACCAAAGACTAATGGTCTTTCAATTGATCCTGAAGAAATTAAAACCTCTTTTGCCCTAATATACCAAAGTCTTTGTTTTGGATGATGTTTTTTTGTTTTTGGAAGATGATCACTAACTTTTTCTGACATCACCAACATATTATGATCATAGTAACCAAAAACTTGAGATCTATTTTTAACAATCACATTTGGCATCTCTTTTAATTCGGAAATAATGCTGTTTGCCCAATCTTCTCCTGATTGATTTCCGATATTTACGTCGCTAGTTAATAATGACCCACCAAATCTTGGTTTATCCTCAGCTAGAATTACTCTCGCACCATTTTTTGCTGCTGCATACGCGCTTGCTAAACCTGATGGGCCTGAACCAGTAATTAATAAGTCACAATATTCATATTTATGCTCATACCTTTCCTTATCATGTTTTGTGGAAGCAACACCTAGGCCTGCAGCTTTTCTAATAAAAGGTTCATAAACTCTATACCAAAAACTTTTAGGCCACATGAAAGTCTTATAATAAAATCCTGCTGGTAGAAAAATTTTTAAAAAATTGTTAATTGCACCAATGTCAAAGTTAACACTTGGCCAGCAATTTACACTTTTAGCTTCTAGTCCCTCAAAAAGCTCCTGCTCTGTAGCTTTTATATTTGGCTCTGTTTCATTATTTCTATATAATTGAACTATAGCATAAGGCTCATCTACACCTGCTCCAAAAAACCCTCTTGGTCTGTGATATTTAAAGCTTCTACCTACCAAATGAACTCCATTAGCAATTAAAGCAGATGCTAAAGTGTCTCCTTCATAACCACTGTATGTTTTTCCATTAAATTTAAATGATAATTTTTTATCTCTATTAATTAGTCCACCATTTTGTAGTCTAAATTTTTGTATCATTAGGAAATTTCCTCGTCAGCTCTATATGTATTAAATATTTCGTGAGTAGCAGTGTCTCTTTCAACCTTAATCCATTGTCTACATCCAGATAGATGCTGCCACAACTCTAAATGTTTACCTCTTAAACTTTTTCGATTATAAACAAAGTTATCCCATTCTTCATTAGAGATTTCTTTATTAAGCTTAGGTCTTTTTATGCTAGCATCACCACCATAAGAAAATTCATTTTGTGATCTCATCCCACAATGCGGACATTTAATATGAAGCATTTAAGATATCCAGGTCTTCGTACCAAGTCCCTTTTCATCAATTAAGTGTCCCGTACTAAATCGATTTAGACTAAATCCAGCATTCAGCTCATGAACTCTGTCTTGAGCAATTGTGTGAGCAAATGTCCAACCTGACGCTGGGGTTGCTTTAAAACCACCGTAACACCAACCACAGTTTAGATATAAACCATCAATATGTGTTTTATCTATAATAGGTGAACCATCCATTGACATATCCATTATACCACCCCAAGTTCTAAGCATTTTTAATTTGCTTAAAAAAGGCATCATTGCAATTCCCTCTGTTAAAACATGTTGAAGAGTTGGTAAATTTCCTCTTTGAGAATAACTATTATATCCATCAAGGTCTCCACCCATTACCATTTCTCCTTTGTCAGATTGACTTATATAAAAGTGACCTGCACCAAAAGTTACAACTCTATCTAAAATTGGTTTAACAGGCTCTGATACGCATGCTTGAAGAAGATGAGTTTCTATTGGTAAAGTCATATTTAACTTTTCAGCTAGAATGTTTGTGCTTCCAGCAACACATAATCCAACTTTTTTAGTTTTTATATTTCCTCGAGATGTTCTTATGCCATTAATTTTGCCTGCTGTAACGTCAAAACCTGTTACTTCACAATTTTGAATTATATCAACACCCATAGAGTCTGCTTGACGAGCGTATCCCCAAGCAACTGCATCGTGTCTTGCTGTTCCTGCACTTGGTTGCATTAATCCTCCAAAAATTGGAAACCTAACATTTTCTGAAAAGTCAGCCATTGGAATTATTTCTTTTACTTGTTCACGGTTTAACAAAACAGCGTCGATTCCATTTAATCTCATCGAATTTCCTCGTCTTGCGTAGGCATTCATTTGTGCATCTGAGTGTGCAAGATTAATAATTCCTCTTGGTGAGAACATCACATTATAATTTAAATCTTGGCTCATTTTTCTCCAAAGATCCATTCCAAACTCACTAAAGAGAGCGTTCTCATCATGCATATAGTTTGATCTAATTATCGTTGTATTTCTTCCAACATTTCCTCCACCTATCCAACCCTTTTCGATAATTGCTACTTTTGTAATATTGTGTTCTTTTGCAAGGTAATATGCAGTGGCAAGTCCATGGCCTCCACCACCAATAATAACAACATCATACTCCTCTTTTGGAGTTGGATCCTTCCAAGCTAAATCCCAGTTTTCATGATTAGAAAGTGCGTTTTTAACTAAATTAAATATGGAGTATTTTTGCATTATCTAATTTTATAACAAAGAATATAAATAGTTCTTATTTTTTTTATATATATTTTTTAGAAGTTTCCAAAGGCAATAAAAAGAGATACTAATCGTGCAACCAAATATTTAAAAAAGAACTCTAATGAGCGACATAAAATCAGACATACAAATAGCAAGAGAAGCAAAAATGCAGCCAATACAAGAAATATTGGCAAAAGTAAATGTTCCAGATGAAAATTACGCATTTAGTCCTATGGGAAGACATATAGCTAAAATAAATTTAGAATATTTGAACAAACTCAAAAATAAAGATGGCAAATTAATATTAGTAACAGCGATTACACCCACACCTGCAGGCGAAGGAAAAACGACAACTTCAGTGGGTTTGAATGATGGTCTTAACAAAATTGGAAAAAAATCGATTGTGTGTTTGAGAGAACCAAGTTTAGGTCCCTCTTTTGGTATGAAAGGTGGAGCAGCAGGAGGTGGTTATGCCCAAGTAGTTCCAATGGAACAGATAAATCTCCATTTCACTGGAGATTTTCACGCAATTACATCAGCTCATAATTTATTATCAGCTTTAATAGATAATCATATTTATTGGGGAAATAAACTTAACATTGATGTAAGACGAATTGTTTGGAGAAGAGTAATGGATATGAATGATAGATCTCTAAGATCTGTTATTGTAGATCTAGGTGGAGTGGCAAACGGTTATCCAAGACAAGATAGTTTTGATATAACAGTTGCTTCAGAATTAATGGCTATATTTTGTCTAGCAACAAATCTTAAAGATTTAGAGGAAAGAATAGGAAACATTACAATTGGTTACACTCGTGAAAAAAAATCAATACTGGCAAAAGATTTAAACGCACATGGACCAATGACTGTTTTACTCAAAGAAGCTATTAGACCAAATGTAACCCAAACTTTAGAAAATAATCCTGCTATAATACACGGTGGACCATTTGCTAACATAGCTCATGGTTGTAATTCTGTAATAGCTACCAAGGCTGGTTTAAAACTAGCAGATTATGTTGTAACAGAAGCCGGCTTTGGAGCAGATCTTGGTGCAGAAAAGTTTTTAGATATAAAATGTAGGAAGTCAGGAATAAAACCAGATTGTGTTGTGATAGTTGCTACTATTAGAGCTCTTAAAATGCATGGTGGTGTAAACAAAGAGGATTTAAAGAAAGAAAATGTCTCTGCCTTAACAAATGGATTGGTTAATTTGAGAAGACACATAAATAATATTAGAAAATTTGGGTTACCGGTAACTGTAGCTGTTAATCATTTTATTACTGACACAGATAATGAGATGAAAATTTTATTAGATTTTTGTGAAACTCAAGGGGTAAAAGCATCAAAATGCACACATTGGTCAAATGGAAGTGAGGGTACAAAAGAGCTAGCACAAACCGTAAGTGATATTTGTGATAATAAAAAAAATACATTTAAATACTTGTATGAAGATGATGTATCATTATTTAAAAAAATCGAAAAAATTGCTTTAGAAATGTATGGTGCAAGTGAGGTTGTTGCTGACACTAAAGTAAGGCAACAATTAAAAGACTTTGAAGAAAAAGGATATAAAAAACTACCTGTATGTATTGCAAAAACACAGTATAGTTTTTCTACAGATCCTGGTTTAAAAGGTGCTCCGACTGGTCATGTTCTTCCTGTAAGAGAAGTGAGATTATCATCTGGTGCTGAATTCATAGTTGTTGTGTGTGGGGAAATAATGACAATGCCAGGCTTGCCACGAGTTCCTGCTGCAGACTCAATTAAATTAAACAATGATGGTGAAATTGAAGGTTTATTTTAATAAAAAATATAACTAAATAAAATTTAGCCAGTTTCTAAGCTCTCTCATCCTCAAATCTTTATTAGAAATTTTTATTTCATCCTCTATAATTTTTATGTGTGAAATCATATCTTCCTCATTATTGAAAGATTTATTTTGAAGAAGTCTTTCTTTTCTAAAATTGATTAAAGTCACCATTTTTTCGTATGTAATTTCAGGGTGATATTGTATGCCCCAAATATCACTTACCTCAGTTTTAAAATTTAAACCCATTACTTTATTAACTTTATTTGATGAGAGTAAAATTGCGTCTTTTGGTAAAGTTACAACCTCATCATAATTAAATGCTGGTGTATTGAAGTTTTGTATTTTGTCTTTATACAAAAGATGTTTTAATCCATCTGAATTTATTGTAATTTCATGTGCAATACCTCTGTGAGCTCCGTTGTTACCTTTTTGAACTTCCCCCCCCGCTGCTGTCACAGCTACCTGCAGCCCCCAGCAAATTGCTAAGATATTTTTAACTTTCTTTTGGCATTCTTTCATAAAATCTATTTGTCTTCTAATCTCGACGGTGTCACTATAAATATTTAAGCTACTTCCGCCCCAAATTAATCCATCATATTTATTAAGATCTTTTACCTTGTTAAAAATATCGTTATCAGATGAAGGATTAACAGTATCTATCAATAAATTATTTGTAAAATAATCTAGGCTCTCTCTTAAACTCTCAGTATGTGTTTTGATTCCATTATCAGTAAATTCTTGATTGACTTCTCTTAAATTTCCCTCAACAAGTAATATATTTTTCATTAAAAAAGGTTTCCAGAAATACTGTGTTCATAAATGGCCTTAATATGATGTATATCCAATTTTTTTGGGTTTCCGTTTGTAGATGGATCCTCAAATGCCATTTTAGATAACATATCTAAATCAATTTTATTTTCATCTATTACGTCTGATAATTTATGAGGTATGTTTAATTCTTGTCGTAAATCCATTATCCATTTAATAAAGTTTTCGAATGATTTTTCTATACCAATATAATCACATATCGAAATTATTTTATTAGATATTTCTTTTTTATTAAAAGTTAATACATAAGGCATAAATATTGCATTAGATAAACCATGATGTACGTTAAATTGTGCATTAACAGGGTGACTTAAAGAATGTATAGCACCTAGTCCCTTTTGAAATGCGGTTGAACCCATGGTTGATGCAACAAGCATGTCTAATCTAGCATCTAAATTTTGACCATTTTTATATACTTCATTTAAAGATTTCTTTATCAATCTAATGCCTTCTAAAGCTATACCGTCAGCCATAGGATGAAATCCAAGCGCACAAAATGCCTCCAAATTATGTGCTAGTGCGTCCATGCCTGTAGCCGCTGTTAACCTTGGAGAAAGATCTATTGTGAGAGTAGGATCTAAAATCACTATTGAAGGTAATATTTTAGGGTGAAAAATTATTTTTTTTATTCCTGTTTTTTTATTAATTATTGCTGAAGCTCTTCCAGTTTCTGAGCCTGTTCCTGCTGTAGTAGGTATAGCAATAATTTTTGAAATTTTAGAGCTGTCTGCTCGTGTCCAGTAATCTCCTATATCCTCAAAATCCCAAATGGGTCTTTTTTGACCACACATAAAAGCTATTGCTTTTCCAACATCAATTGCACTTCCGCCTCCAAATGCTATAACCCCATCACATTGTGATTGATTGTAATTTTTAACTCCATCTTCAACATTTTCTCCAAAAGGATTTCCTAAAAAATTTGAAAATACTACGAAATGATTAAATTCTTTCTTTAAATTTATTAATAATTTATTAGTCATATCTAAATTTATTAAGTCTTTGTCTGTAACAAACAGTGGGTTTGAAATCCCAAGTTGTTTACAAGCTTTAGATACTTCCTCTACCCTGTTTTCACCTACCCAAATCGAAGTTGGATAATTCCAATTAATTTTCATAGCAAAAAATAATTTTAATTTTCTTATTTTGTTAGTAAGATATATTTATAGAATTATTAAAGATAGGGAAATTAAATGTCAAAAATTGCAATAATAGGCGCCGGCCCATGTGGTTTATCAATGTTAAGAGCTTTCGAGCATCTGGAGGTTAAGGGTGAAAAAATTCCAGAAATAATTTGTTTTGAAAAACAAGAAAATTGGGGAGGTCTTTGGAATTACAGTTGGAGAACTGGTTCAGATCAATATGGAGATCCTGTTCCAAACAGTATGTATAGATACTTGTGGTCAAATGGACCAAAAGAATGTTTAGAATTTGCTGATTATTCATTTGATGAACATTTTGGGAAGCCAATTCCTTCTTTTCCCCCTAGAGAAGTTCTTCACGATTATATTATTGGCAGAGTAAACAAAGGAAATTTAAAAAATAAGATTAAATTTAATACAAGAGTTATAAACACTGTATTTAGAAATAATAAATTTGAACTTAGTTACCAAGATAAAGCTAATAATAAAATTTTGGTAGACAATTTTGATTTTGTTGTCGTATCTACTGGACACTTTTCTGTACCATTTATTCCAGAATATAAAGGGATGAATTCTTTTCCAGGAAGAATAATGCACTCTCATGATTTTAGAGACGCAGAAGAATTCAGAAATAAAAATGTAATAGTTCTTGGAAGTAGTTATTCAGCTGAAGATGTTGCTCTGCAATGTAATAAATATGGAGCTAAAAGTGTGACTATTGGATATAGAAATAATGCAATGGGTTTCAAATGGCCGAAAGGAATGAAGGAAGTTCATTATTTAGACAGACTTGAAGGTAAAAAGGCAATTTTTAAAGATGGTACTGAACAAGATGCTGATGTTATTATTTTATGTACCGGCTATCTTCATCATTTTCCATTCTTAAATGAGGATTTGCAGTTAAAAACACATAACAGATTATATCCCCCTAAATTATACAAAGGTGTTGTTTGGCAAAACAATCATAAACTTTTATATCTTGGGATGCAGGATCAATTTCATACCTTCAATATGTTTGACTGCCAAGCTTGGTATGCAAGAGATGTTATCATGGGTAAAATTAAAATGCCTAATGATGACGAAATAGAAAAAGATATAAATAAATGGGTTGCAATGGAAGAAAAACTAGAAAATCCAGATCAAATGATTGACTTTCAAACAGAATATACAAAAGAACTCCATAGCATGTCAGATTATCCAAAAATTGATTTTGAATTAATCAGAGAAAATTTTAAAGAATGGGAGCACCATAAGGTAGAAGATATACTTACTTATAGGAATAAATCTTTTTCTTCACCTGTCACAGGCTCCGTTGCACCAATTCATCATACACCATGGGAAAAAGCAATGGACGATTCTATGAAAGCTTTTTTAAATAAATAAAATTAATAATTTATTTTTAATTTTTTATTTTTGGTGATTGCTTTTAACAAAGCAATCATTAAAGGTATTTTTTTATTATTAATTTTTTTTAATATATATGGGGCTATTTCAAAAGCAAGATCTGCTCCCTCAATTGTATCTTCTCTCATAAATCTTTTTTTTGCCTCTTTAAAAGTAATTCCTTTTCCTAAATACTCTCCCATCTTACTATTTCGACCACCCACTGCACTTACGTATAAGTCTCCAAGTCCTGCAAGCCCATAGACTGTTGCTCTATTTCCTTTAAAAAATTTAATTAAATATTCCATTTCATCAATAGATTTTCTAAATAAAGCTGATGAAGTATTGTTTCCTTGTCCTGATCCAATAATCATTGAATAGATATTTTTAATTGCTGATGAAAACTCTACACCTCTAACATCGGTTGAATATTCTGTCTTATAAAAATTTGTAGAAATTATACTACCAATATTTTTAGCAATTTTTATATTTTTATTTGCTACTACAGTGTAACTCTTAACTTTTCTTGATAGCTCTTTAGCTAAACATGGTCCTTTCAAAACTGATATATTTAATCTTTTATTATTTTTTTTAATCTGCTCTGTCATTGTGATAATTTTGCTTTTATCAAATTTTAAACCCTTTGTTAGAACTAAAATAGGCGTTATCTTTTTAAAGTTTTTAAGATGTTCGCTGACAGAGTCTATTCCTATAGAACTTACCGCTATAACAATTAGATCCCATTTGAAAGATAGAATCTCTGAAGAAAATTTCTGTATAACTAATTTTTTTGGTAAATTTATTTTTAAAGCAGGATGAAATTTTTTTTTCGAACTTAGTTTTTTAAGTAACTTCAAATTATAAGGTTCTGAAAGTGTTACTTTATGATTATTTTCTAATAAAGGAATGGAAAACGCTGCTCCCATTGCGCCCGAACCTATAATTAATATTTTTTTCATATTTTTAGTTAAACTAAGGTTCTTTTTATTGCTAAATTCCAACCTTTAATCAAATTATTTCTATTTGCCTTGCTGATTTTTGGCTTAAAATCTTTATCTTTTTTCAATAAACTAGTAATTTCTTTTAAAGATTTGAAAACTCCTGATTTGTAACCTGCAAATACAGCAACACCTAGAGCAGTGGTTTCTAAAACTTTAGGTCTAATTACTTGAAGATCAATAATGTCAGACAAAAATTGAGAAAACCAATTATTAGCCGCCATACCACCATCTATTTTAATAATTTTTGTTTTCAAACCATCTCTTCTCATTGAACGAAATAAATCATAACTTTGATAAGCTACTGACTCCACCGTTGCTCTTACTAAAGTTTTCCAATCACTATCTCTAGTTAATCCTGTAATTAAACCTCTTGCATCAGATCTCCAATATGGAGCACCAATACCACTAAAAGCAGGCACAACATAAACTCCATTATTAGTTTTTGTGGATTTAGCTATTGTTTCTGTTTCATAGGCATTATTAATTAATTTAATTTTATCTCGAAGCCATTGCACACCTGCTCCTGCAATAAATATTGATCCTTCTAGTGCATATGTATTCTTACCATTTAACCTATAACATATTGTTGTTAATAATTTATTATTTGAAAGAATTTTGCTTGATCCTGTATTCATTATGACAAAGGCACCAGTGCCATAAGTACTTTTTATCGAGCCTTTTTCAAAACATGCTTGACCAACAGCTGCCGCTTGCTGATCTCCTAAAACAGCATAGATAGGAATTTTTTTTCCAATAATTTTTGTATCTGTATATCCAAAATTGTCTATGGAATTTTTAACTTTGGGTAAAATATTCATAGGAATTTTCAATTTTTTAATAATTTCTTTATCCCATTTATTGTTGTTAATGTTGTAAAGCATTGTCCTACTTGCGTTTGTAGCATCTGTTAAATGCTGTTTACCATTAGTAAGTTTCCAAATCAAAAAAGTATCTACTGTTCCAAAAAGTAGATTATTTGATTTTATTAATCTCTTAGTTTGTGGAACATTATTTAAAATCCACTTTATTTTAGTGGCTGAAAAATATGGATCTATAAATAAACCAGTTTTTTTTCTAAAATTATTTTCATAGTTTTTACTTTTTAGTAAATCACAATACTTTTGAGTTCTTCTATCCTGCCAAACAATTGCATTATAAACTGGATTGCCAGTTATTTTATCCCACATAATAGTGGTCTCTCTCTGATTTGTTATACCAATACTTATAATTTTCCCATTAAATCTAGAAGCTTTTTTTATAACTTTTTTAAGAGCTTTAATTGTTGTCGACCATATTTCTTTAGGATCATGTTCAACCCACCCATTTTTAGGAAAATATTGTTTAAATTCAAATTGAGATTTAAAAACTATTTTAGCCTTACTATCAAAAAGAATTACTCTAGATGATGTGGTCCCTTGGTCAATTGAAATTATAAATTTTTTCAAAATTTTATGCTATGCCAAGATGTTTTTTTCTTTTACCTACCCAAGTTCTGATTAAATTATCAAAAATTAAACCTATGAAAGCAACACAAATACCTAGTGTTAATCCAATGCCAGCTCCATTTTTATCAGATAAGGCCTTCAAGATATATTGTCCTAAATCCTCTGTTCCAATAAATGCACCAATAATGACCATAAATAATGCAAAAACTATTGTTTGATTTAAACCGAGCATCATATGAGGAAAAGCTAATGGGAACTCTATTTTTGTTAATCTTTGGAATTTGTTTACACCCGACATCGTTGCCGCTTCATGTAGCCCTACCGGGACACTTCTAAGACCCTCAATTGTATATCTAGTTGCAGGTATCGTTGCATAAACAATTACCGCAATCAGTACTGACGTATCTGTTATTCCAAATAGCATCATGACCGGGATCAAGTATACAAAGGATGGGAAGGTTTGAAAAATATCACAAACACCTAACATAAACTTTGCAGCGCTCTTGTTTTGAAAGCATAAGGTTCCAACAGTAAAACCAATTACACAAGAAACAATAACACCAAAAGTTGCCATGTATGTTGTTACAAGTGCTCTATCCCACCAAGGACTTAATGCTATAAATAAAGTTAAGCCACATACTACTAATGCTGACCTAACTCCTCCAATTAAATAACCAGCTCCAACTACTAAAACTATTGTAGCAATAGCAGGCATTCTTAAATAAAGCGCTCGCATAGGCTGGAGTACATCTTGAATTAGCCATGTATTAAATGCTTTTATATAAACGAAAAATGTATCAAAAATCCAATCAACTCCTTTATTCCAAAAGTCCGCTGTTGATATTCCTTTATTATGTGGAATTTCAAATAAATAATTAAATGTGCCTTTAAATAAAAAAGTTCCTATGTAAGCAAGAATAATTCCTATAACAAATGCTCCAATAAAAAATATAGTATTTTTATTCCTTTCAAAGAATGTAAGGTTACCAAAATAGTCTGTTTGTTTATTTGCCCAAGCTAAAGACATTTTATCTAATAATATTGCGATAAGACTAATACACAAACCTGCTTCTAAAGCTAATCCAATATTAAGCTGATTAAGTGCTAATAATAAATTAAAACCCAAACCTTTTGCTCCGATAAAAGCTGAAATAACCGCCATTGAAAAACAAACCATTATTACCTGGTTAACTCCAATTAGTATATCCCTTCTAGCTGTAGGAATTAAAACCTTGAACATTAGTTGCCAATTGTTACATCCGCTCATTCTACCAGCCTCAATTACTTCGGGTGGTATTGCTCTTAATCCTAGTAACGTTAATAATATCATTGGTGGAATTGCAACTATCATAGTTATAATCACTGCCGCATGATCGCCAACTCCAAATAAAACTAGCGCAGGCACAAGCACTGCATATTGTGGCATGGTTTGCATAACTAAGAGAATTGGATATAGAGCTTTTTCAACTCGTTTACTTTTAAATGCAGATATACCTAGACCAAGTCCAAATATAAAAGACAATGGCGCTGCAACTAAAATAAATGATAAAGTTTGCATAGACGGTTTCCACTGACCAAAAATAGAAATGTAAACCATTGTTAATCCAGCGAAAATCGCTAAACCTTTACCACTTAATTTATAAGATAATATTGTTGCTCCCGCAGCAACAATAGTCCATGGTAAACCTGGTAATTCTGCCCATGGATTAGCGTCAATAAAATCCCAACTTGTAAATGCAACAATAGTTTCTAGTCCGCCTAATAAAATCTCTCTAATTAACTCAATTATAAATGTCATAAATGCAGTTAAATTTCTACTTATTTGTAAGAGTAGAGGTCTAGTTTTAAATTCTTGTGTGTCTTCATTCCAAAACTCCATAGGCATCCAGTCGTTCATTAAGAAAAATAGTGAGTCATTTATCCATATAGGCAACCATCCAAGTAATGGGGGTAATCTCCAAAAGACGTCAAAAGCATAATACCTTACCTCCTTGCCAGCAAAAACAAAGGTGCTTTGATTGGGGTCTTTAACAAACTCTGCCTGACCTCTTATAAATTTATATGTTTCTGGGACTTCGATTGCAAAACATAAAGCAAAAAAAACAATTAATAAAAACAACCATTGAAATATCTTCGGGTTTTTTTTTAAAAATTCCATAACTTAATTTTCATTTTTCCTTCCACCAAAGACTGTATTGATTATCTTTGTAGGATTAATAGAGCCAACAATGTTATTGTTCTTATCTATTACTCCTACGGTTTTTTCCTGAGTAAGAATTTTTTCAGCAACATTCTCTATAATCTCATCTTTTGAAACTCTTAAATCTCCTAAATTATTACTTGTAGTTTGGTCCATTACATCTTCAATTAACAAAACTTTTTCCCTTGGGACTTCTTCAGTAAATTTTCTTACATATTCAGTTGCAGGATTTAAAACTATTTTAGCGGGTGTATCTAACTGTTCAATTATACCATCCTTCATAATTGCTATTCGATCAGCTAGCTTTAAAGCTTCATCAAAATCATGAGTAATGAACATTATGGTTTTTTGTAATTTATCTTGAAGTCTTAAAAATTCATCCTGCATTTCTTTTCGGATCAAGGGATCTAATGCTGAAAAAGGTTCATCTAAAAACCAAATATCTGGTTCAACGGCTAAAGATCTTGCAATACCTACTCTTTGCTGTTGTCCGCCTGAAAGTTCTCTTGGAAAATAGTTTTCCCTTCCATGTAAACCAACTAACTTGACCATATCCATTGCCTTGCTAATGCTATCGTCGGTATTAATTCCCTTAATCTGTAGTGGAAATGCTATATTTTCAACTACAGTTTTGTGCGGTAACAACGCAAAGCTTTGAAAAACCATTCCCATTTTATTTCTTCTAAGATCAATAAGTTCTTTGTTGTTTAGCTCCAATAAATCTTGACCCTCTATAAAAATTTTTCCTCCTGTTGCATCTGTTAATCTTGAAATACATCTAAGTAATGTTGATTTACCTGATCCAGATAAACCCATAACAACCAACATTTCCCCCTTTGCTACTTCAAAGGAAGCATTATTAACTCCAACTATACATCCATTTTCTTGAAAAGTTTTTGCATCTACGTTCCCATTGGCTTCTTGAAGCATTTTTTTGGCATTTTCTCCAAAAATTTTATAAACAGATTCACATTTAATAACTGTATCAGACATAAATTATTATTAAGTTATACGAAATTTTGTTGAATTAATATGTATATAATAATCGTTTCTCCCTAATTAAAAATTTTTGATATAATAAATTCTAGTATCAATACCAGTGCTTAAAAAACTTAATGCCTCCCCACTTACTTTAATTTCTTCATTTACTCCAACATTATTCCCACTAACTGTGAAACCTGCAAAACATTTATTTTTTTCTTCGTCCCATTCAACAAATGTTTCATCAATTTTGTTGCCATTAATTGTATAAATTTCATGCGCTCTAAAATTGAGGAAATTGGCCCCCATTATCGCTCTTTGAGGAATAAGTTTTGTTGCTTTACAGACTTTCTCATAAACATCAATGGATAGTCTATGATGATCAGTTCCATCAAAAGCAACTAAAATTCCAGAAGGTAGACTGGATATTAATTCGTTTAATTTTCTTTCTTCTGCAATTCTCTCTTCTTCTATTTTCATTCTTTTTACTAAATCATCACCTTCTCCAAAAATATTATTTAAAATAAAAAAAGATAAAATGATGATTAAAGTAATTATTATCAATCCACAAAACTGTCTAACCGACTCTGGTAATTCTTTAAATTTATTAAAATAATTTTCTTGAGACATTATTCTTGTAATTTTCCATTTTTCCAATTACCTGACTTTTGTTTTCCATTCGCCCAAGTAAATGTTCCTTGACCATTCATAAAACCATTGGCCCACTCACCATCGTAAGTAGAACCATCAGGGAATATCAAGATGCCCTGTCCACTCCACACACTATTTTTAAATTCACCTTTATAGATATATCCATTAGGCCAAGTTTCTACTCCCTTACCTTCCTTTTTTGTTGCAACCCACTCTCCTTCATAAGTTGTTTTATCTGTATAAACCCATTTGCCATATCCATTTTCACAATTTCCCTCTTTACATCCAGTACTTCTAGCAAAAGCTGATGAAATGATAAAAAAAGTTAAAATTAAAAATAAAAAAATTTTTTTCATGAGTTTATTTTATACAAAAATTAATTAAAAAAAAATCCCCCCCAACACAGTTGGGAGAGATTTATAAGTTTTATATTTTTAACCTTAATGATCGTGTGTAAATTCTTCCCACACTTTCTTATTATCGGCTAACCATTTTTTAGCTGCATCTTCATGAGTCATCTTATCCAGATCAACTAAAGCTGCCATTGCTCCAATTTGACTTGTAGAAAATGACATTTTTTTAAATACTTTAGCTGCATTTGGATGAGTTTTTGGAAAATCCTCATGTGCTGCTTTTTTCAGATAGCCATCTGGAGAACCACATTTTCCATCTCCACCATCTTCTGGTCTACAACCTGCAGTGTATGGAGGAAAATCAATAAATGTAAAACCAGCACCATCAGTAAAGTTAGGTGTCCAATTGAAAATTATTGTTCCTCTTCCTTCTTTTTCAGCAGCTGCTAATTCAGCCCAAAGTGCATCAGCACTTCCAGCAAATTTAACCCACCAAAGGTCACCTAAACCTAAAGCGTCAACCCTTTGAGGTATTAAATCACCATGCCAAGTTTGTGGACCTTCCAACATTCTTCCTTTTCCATTAGGAGAGTCAGGTGTTGTAAAGTTTTTAGCACAGTCAGGATTTTTTAAAGCAGTCCAGTCTGGTAGACCAGGGCATAATCCTTTATCTGTGACCCAGTTTGGGTAACCCATATCTTCAAGTGTTCTTGCTTCATGATCACCCATATCTATTAAACCACCTTTATCTAAAGCAGTTGTGAATGATTTTCCAAATGCAGATTCCCATACTTCGTGAGATATAGTTACATCTCCAATTCTAATTGACTCGTAAACTGCTTGTGAGTCAGCATTTACATATTTAACATTGTTACCCATGCTTTCGAAAATTCCACCAATAACATAAGCCATTACAATTTGACTTGACCAGTTATGAGTTGGGATTACGATGGGTTTTTTGCTATCTGCAGCGTTAGAAATTCCTGCAAAACTTACCACAGAAATTACAAGAGCAGATAATAATGATATTATTTTTTTCATTTTTTTCCCCTCGATTATTAATATTAATTTTAAATTATGTTCTGATTTAAAGGTATAGTCAACTCGTTTTCAGTATAATATGGTCACAATAAAAATTATAATAAAACATTGATCATGTTAGGAACCAGTAAAGAAATAAAATATCCAGGACTTAATATTTTACCACCAGGAGTTGAAAGGCATGTTGTAAATGGTGGTGGTCTTACTGCTTTTCATATTTTCCCTGATGATGAAATAGAGATTATCAATGACGAAGGAAATCAAATTTGTGAAATTATATGTTTTAATAAAGACGGAAAATCAGATGTAAGTATTTTAAACCTTAAAGATAATAATAATAAAAATTTTATTAGAGATATCTTAATTAAAAAAGATGAAAGTATTCTAGCGACCAATTATCAACTTAAAAAACTAAACTTAAATATTTTAGAATCAAAATCTTCAATAATATTTGATATTGATACCCCAGTTGGTGAAAAAATTAATTTAAAGTCTAATGATAAATGTTTTGCAATATTTGCTGCGCCTGGACAAGACATGGATGTTACAAAGCAAAATCCTCCTACAGATTTAATTATTTTTATTAAAAGAGCAAATATTATTAATGACAAAGAATTAAATGTTATTCCAAACCCTGTCTTTGAACCTTCGCACGAGGAGAATATAAATAGAGCAAGTAGCATATCTTATGAAGTTAAAGAAGGTGATTATATCCAAGTAATAAGTCCTACTGGAAGACAATGTTCAGACTTTGTGGCATTTGATACAAGGAAATTAGAAAAAGGAATTGAGAAAGGTTTGGATTGGCAAACAACTAGAACTTTCATGGGAAATACATTTCCAGGTCCAGGATTATTTTCTAAATTTTATGATACAGACCATGAACCTTTAGTAGAAGTAATTAGAGATACCGTTGGTAAACATGATACTTTTAATCTTGCCTGTACTTCAAAGTACTATGAAGATGCTGGTTATTTTGGCCATGCAAATTGCTCTGATAATCTTACAGAAAGTATGTCAAAGTATGGTCTTCAAAAACAAAAAGGGTGGCACGCGATCAATTTATTTTTTAATACATCTGAAGGTGGATTAAACTCAGTTGTTTCAGATGAATCATATTCGCGTCCTGGTGATTATGTCATGTTTAGAGCCTTAAAAGATTTAACTATTGGAACAACAGCATGTCCTAGTGATATAGATGCTTGTAATTCGTGGAATCCAACTAATATTTTTGTTAGAACATATGACAAGAAAAAAGAATTTACTAAATCATTTGCATTCAGGATGAAAACAGACTCTGAAAAAAAACTTACAAGAAATTCTGGCTTTTATGAAAGAACTTCAAAACTAACAAGAAACTTTATAGATGCTAGAGGTTTTTGGCTTCCAAATGATTACACAAAACATGGACTTGTTAATGAGTACAACGCTTGTAGAAATGATGCAGTTTTGATTGATTTATCTTCATTAAGAAAATTCGAAATTATTGGTCCTGATGCTGAAGAATTATTAAATTATACACTTACAAGAAACATTAAAAAATTATCGGTAGGTCAAGTTGTATATTCTGCCATGTGCTATGAAAATGGAATGATGTTTGACGACGGTACTCTTTTAAGATTAAGTGAGACTGGTTTTAGATGGATTTGTGGAGACGAATATGGCGGCGAATGGTTAAAAGAAATTGCAAAAAAGAAAAATTTCAATGCAAATATAAAAAATTCAACAGACCAAATAAGTAATGTTTCATTACAAGGTCCAAAAAGTAGAGAAATTTTAAAAAAAATAATTTTTACACCTCCTACTCAACCCTCTATAGATGAGCTTGGTTGGTTTAGATTTAGCATATGTAGAATAGAAGAGTTGCAAGGAATACCATTGATTGTTTCTAGAACTGGATACACTGGAGAATTAGGATATGAAATTTGGTGTCACCCTAAAAATGCACCTGAAGTCTGGGATAAATTAATGGAGGCAGGAAAACAAGATGGTTTGATACCTGCAGGATTTGGAGCTTTAGACAAACTTAGAATTGAAGCAGGATTAATTTTATTTGGTAATGAGTTTGATGGTCAACAAGATCCTTTTGAAGCAGGTATTGGTTTTGCAGTTCCATTAAAAACAAAAAAAGAAAATTTTGTTGGTAAAGATGAATTAATAAAAAGAAAAAATAATCCTCAAAAAAAACTTGTTGGGCTTGAGTTGGATGGTAAAGAAATTGCAAGTCATGGTGACTGTGTTCATATTGGTAGATCTCAAATTGGAATAGTTACAAGTGGATGTCTATCATCAACATTAAATAAAAATATAGCTTTGTGTAGAATGGATATTCAATATTCAGAAATTGGAACAAAAGTTGAAGTGGGAAAAATTGACGGTCACCAAAAAAGAATTAGCGCAAAAGTAGTTGGATTTCCTTTTTATGATCCTACTAAGTCCAGAGTAAAATCATAAATTTAATGCCAAAAGATAAAAAAACTCTTTTAAATTTTTGGGAAGATCAAATGAGAGAATCTCATACTTCAAGTAATTATTTTTTTAGAAAATCACCTTCTCATTATCATATGATGTTATTAGTAATGTCTGCCTATAAAGAAAATAAGAAATTATCTGTTGAACAGCTAAAAACTAAACTATTTAAAACATCCAGACCAAAATCAGCGATGATTATTAATGAAGCTTGCGAAAAAGGATTCTTTCATTTGGAGAAAACTTCAAAAGATCAAAGAATTAAGAATATTAAGCCAAGCGACTCTTTTATTAAGGAGTTCAATGAATACTTAACTACTCTTAAAAATATAAGCTATTAGGGACTTATTTTGGCTAAGTTTGAAGTGTATATTTTATATATATACTTTTTAGTTCTAAAAATAATTATATCAATTATGATTTGTAAAAAATAAGATTTTTCTATGTTATTACCTACAAAAGCAAAAGTGGTCATTATTGGTGGTGGTATACATGGTTTGAGCACTGCTTGGAAACTATCAGAAACTTATAAAAATCCTGGAGATATTGTTGTTTTAGAAAAAAAAGACACTGCTGCAGGTGCAAGTGGAATTGCATGTGGTGTTGTAAGAAATAATTATTTTCAGCCAGCAATGAGAGAATTAATGGCTCACTCCGTTTCAGTTTGGGAAAGCGATCCCAAGGCTTTTAAGTATAATGCCGTAGGATATTTACAAATTTCACCTGAGGTTATGCATAGAGATGTTTCAAGTATTTATGAACAACAAAAAGCTATAGGTTATGAATCAGAATTTATTGAGGGTGAGAAAGATTGCATGAAATATATGAAAGGTATATTTGATGACTGGCAGGCTCAAAGTATTACTTCAGTTCTACACGAAAAAAAAGGTGGATATGCTTTTAATAAAGACTCTATTAAAGCTCTAGAAAATAAATCTACGAGCAATGGTGTACAGGTAATGAAAGGTGTTAAGGTAACAGGTTTTAAAAGAGGCAGTAATAGTAAAGCAGTCACTGGTGTTGAGACCAATAAAGGTACAATTGAATGTGAACAAGTAGTTGTTGGTGCAGGTCCATGGGCAAGAGATTTTTGGAATATGTTAGAGCTTCCTAAGATAGCAAAAATAAAAGGTAAAGATGGTAAGCTTCACGAAACCGATATGTGGAAATATTGGATGCTTCAAGAAGGGGTGATTGGAGTTGAGCCTGATTTTTTAAGAACTAATGATGGTAGGCAACCACCAGTGGTTCACGTAGACTCAACAGCACCATTATATTCAGATAAAACAAAAAAATTATTAACAGATAAAATTTGGGGAATTTATTATAAACCAGATATTGAAGGTTTAGGAGTTCAAGGGGGAACTTCTCCTTATATTGTGGATAAACATTTTGACGAGGTTAATGTAGATCCATATGGAATAGAGTCACCTGAATACCAAACTACTGAGGCGTTTAATGAAATGTGGTGTTCAGCTTTAGCCCATTGTCAAAAAAGATTTGAGGGTAAATCTGACTTATATAGAAAAGGTCCATCAGGTGGACTTGGATGTATGACACCAGACTCTTTCCCAATATTTGATAGATTTTTAGAAAATGTTTATATGATAGCAGACGCTAATCACGGCTATAAAATGATTGGTGTAGGAGAGCTCGTTGCAAAAGAAATTCTTGGTACTGAGAGTGATTTATTAAAACCGTTTAGATACAACCGTTACGAGAAGGGAGAACTTCACCCTACTTCGAACAGTCCGTTCCCTTGGAGTTAAACTTCAAGCCTAGACACAAATAAATTTTTCAGCTACGTTTTAGAAAATTTATAATTGATTAAGGGGAAAAATGACTGATCTAGAAAAACATGTAAACCAGCCAGGTAGAGCAAAATTAGTTAAAAATGTAAGAGAAAAAATTAATGAATTAGGAATTACATATATTTATTACCAATTTATCTCTGTTACCGGAAGAGTTGTTGGAAAAGGTATACCTGCTGACCATTGGGAAAGGACTGCGGAAAAAGGCTTTCAATTAGTTTATGGAGCAACAGCAAATTTATTTTTAGATCGTCACAATAACTACATTGGATATGGACCTGAGGCAATGGAGTTGGTTGGAATTCCTGATCCAGAAACTTTTGTTCAATTACCATGGGATAAAAGAGTTGGAAGAGTATTTGTTACTTGTTTTAGAAATAGAGAAGAAAGAAAAAATCCTGGAGGTCATTTAACTTCTGACTGTAGAGGAAATTTACGAATATTTGCTGATGAGTTTAAAAAGAAACATGGTCTTGAGTTAAGAGTTGGGACTGAACCAGAAATGATGTGGTTGACAAAAAATGAAGACGGCACACCTACAGGAAAAGGATTTTCAAAACCTTTCTGCTACCACATTGATCAGTTTGAATCTTTAAGACCTGTATTTATGAAAGTAATCGAATATGCTAAGGCTATGGGTCTTGATATGATTCAAGGTGACCATGAAGATGCACCAGGTCAATTAGAGCTTAATTGGACATATGATAACGTTTTAAGAAATGCTGATAGGTTATCCACCTACAGGCAAATTTGTGCACAAGTTGCAAGAGAACATGGTTTAATAGCTTGCTTTATGACTAAACCGTTTATGGGAGTATCAGCAAGTGGATGCCATACAAATATGTCTCTTTGGAAAGGTGGAAAAATAAAGGTTAACAAACTTGGAAATAAAAAATTACCAGGTGTAGAAGAAGTTTTTAGCTATGTAGAAGGTGGAACCAACACTTTTATGCCAGATACTAAAGATATGCAGCTACCAGGAAAAGTAGGATTACAATCAATTGCTGGAATTATGAAACATTTGCCTGCCTTAACTGCTTTAGGATCTTCAACAGTAAATTCTTATCGAAGACTATGGGACCAGGGATTTTGGGCACCTGTTTATGCAGATTGGGGTTACCAAAATAGAACTTGTGGTTTAAGAGTTTCTGCGCCTGGAAGATTTGAATATAGATCTGTAGACTCAATGCATAATCCTTACTTACTTGGAGCAGCACTATTAAAAGCTTGTGATGAAGGTATATCAAAAAAAATGAAGCCAGCTGCACCAGAATCTAGAAATATTTACGAGGCACAAAAAGCTGGTAAAGATGTCAAGAAACTTCCTTTAAGTTTAGGAGAAGCTTTGGATAGATTGGCTGAGGATGATGTAATTAAATCAGCAATGCCAGATGAAATGTATAAAGTTTTCCATTGGTATAAAAATGATGAATGGGAAAGATTTTTAGGTGCAACAACTCAATGGGATCTGGATACTTATCTTGATTGTCTTCCATAGTTCATAAATAAAAGAAGGGTAAAATATGTGTGGTATAGCAGGTTTAATTCATAGAGGTAAATCCTCAAATGTTGGAAGTGAACTCCAGGGTATGCTTCAAGCATTAAAACACAGAGGTGAAGATTCAACAGGTTATGCTTTATACGGAGATACGGATGGTAAAAATTTTATCATGCGTTTTAAAGTTGGAGAAAATGTTGGAGAAGGTAGTTCTTCAATTATGGAAGATATTTCTGTCTACGATGAAAGAAAAAAAATTGTTGATCAAACTTTAGCTGAGATGGGCGCAAAAATTGTCAAAGAAGAAAGAACTCTCGCTTACTCATTAAGATATGAAATTGATTTTGAAACAAAAGATTTATTAGATTTTTCTCAGAGAATTGAAAGTATCCCTGGAGTAGAAATATTATCAATGGGAAAATCTTTAGAAGTAATTAAAGACTTGGGAAATGCAAAAATGGTATGTGATAGATATAGTTTAGATAAACTTGTTGGAACACATGCTATTGGTCATGCAAGAATGGCTACTGAGTCCGGTGTAGATATTAAGTCAGCCCACCCTTTCTGGGGTTATCCTTTTAGTGATGTATCAGTTGTGCATAACGGACAACTTACAAACTATTGGAACAACAGAAGAGTTTTAGAGAATAAAGGAATGAGGTTTATGTCAGAATGCGACTCGGAATTGATTGCGGTTTATATAGCTCAAAAAATGAGAGAAGGAGCAAGTCTTGAGGAAGGTATGAAAGACTCTCTGTCCGGGCTTGATGGAGTATTTACTTATTTTGTAGCAACCAAAGACTCTTTAGGTATGGCAAAAGACACTATGGCGGCAAAACCACTAGTGCTTTATGAATCGGATGATTTAGTTGCAATGGGATCAGAAGAGATAGCGATAAGATCAGTCTTACCGCATGAAATTGATACTTATGATCCTTTTGATGGGGAGGTAAAAGTATGGCAAATATAAAAACTGTCGATAAAAAGTCCAAAGCCCAGTCAATGGGTATGCATACTGAGGTTCTTACAGGAAGAACTCAGCAAAAGTTTTTTAATCCAGATGAAGCTGAAAACTTTTACTATTTTGGGACATACGATGTTGATTTTAATAAAAGAACAGACTTAGACGTAATGAATATGTCTGCACCTGAAGCTAATAAGGAAATAGATAATTTAATGAGCCAAGGATATGGGACGATTGTAATTAAAAATCCACAAGGGAAACATAGTTTAGGTGTTGGTATTTTAAATAAATTAAACTTAATTTTTGAGGGGAGTTTAGGGTATTTTGGAATGGGATCATGTGATGGTCCAATCGTGAGAATTAATGGAAGAGTTGGTTGGTCATGTGCGGAAAATTTGATGGCTGGAAAAGTTGTTATTGAAAAAAATGCAGGTTCTTGTTTCGGAGCTGCTATTAGAGGTGGAGATTTAATTTGCAAAGGTAGTGTTGGAGCAAGAACTGGAATCGATATGAAAGGTGGTACTATTATTATTGGTGGAGATGCTGGAGCATTTACTGGTTTTATGATGCAAAGAGGAAGAATAATTATTCTTGGAGATGTTGGAATAAATCTAGGTGATTCTATGTATGATGGGACAATTTTCGTAGGTGGAGAAATTGGGTCGTATGGTAGTGATGCTGTAGATGCAGAATTAACATCTAGTGACCAAGATTGGTTAAGACGAAAACTAAAGGTTGCAGAAATAGGTGAAGATTTTGACGTTAGTAAAATGAAAAAAATTGTAGCTGGTAAAAAACTTTGGAATTATGACAATTTAGAACCTACAGAGAAGAAGGGAGCAATTTAATGCCTAAGAAAAAAAGTAAAAAAATTAAAAAGAACGTAAAAGGTGTTGGTGGAAAAGCTGATGTTCACGCACATGAAGAAGGAAAAAGAAATAAAAGTTTATTAGGACATAACGCAATTTTTACTCCTGAAGTAATAGACGATATTCATATTAAAGCTCAATTAGGAAGATACAGAATGCGTGGAATGGCATTAATGAAAAAAATTCCAACATTCGATGATTTAGTTTTCTTACCAGGAACATTAACTAGATTTGTAATCGAAGGTTACAGAGAAAAATGTGAGACCAAAACAGTTATTGGTCCAAGATGTGAAAACCCAATTGAGTTAGATATTCCAGTTTATATTACAGGAATGAGTTTTGGTGCACTTTCTTATGAAGCAAAAACTGCTTTAGCAAGAGGAGCAACTATGGCTGGTAGTGCTACTTGCTCAGGTGAAGGTGGAATGATACCAGATGAAAGAAGATATTCAGAAAAATGGTACTATCAATGTATTCAATCAAGATATGGTTTTAATCCTCATCATGCTCAGTTAGCTGATGGAATAGAAGTTTTTATTGGACAAGGTCAAAAAGTTGGAATGGGTGGTCACCTTATGGGACAGAAAGTAACTGACCAAGTTGCAGAAATGAGATCACTACCTTCAGGTATTGATCAAAGATCTCCTGCGAGACATCCTGATTGGTTAGGTCCGGACGATTTAGCTTTAAAGGTTGAAGAATTAAGACAATTAACAAAAAATAAAGTTCCAATTCAATTAAAATTAGGAGCCTCAAAAGTTTACGACGATGTGCGTATGGCTGCAAAATGTGATCCTGACTCAATTTACCTAGATGGAATGGAAGGATCTACTGGAGCTGGTCCACACATCGCTGCTGCAAACACTGGAATACCTGGAATTGCTGCTATAAGAGAAGCAAGAAGAGCAATAGATGATGTTGGTAAAACTGGAAAAGTTACTCTGATTTATGCTGGTGGGGTAAGAGATGGTGCAGATATGGCAAAAGCTTTAGCTTTAGGAGCTGACGCGATTGCTATTGGCACTGGATCAATGATTGCATTAAATTGTAACAAAGACATACCTGAAGCTAATTTTGAAAAAGAAATAGGGGTAAAAGCGGGAGAATGCTACCACTGTCACACAGGTCGTTGCCCAGTAGGAGTTGCTACGCAAGATCCAAAACTAAGAGCAAGATTAAATCCTGATGATGCTGCTTTAAGAGTTTATAATTATTTACATTCAATGACTTTAGAAGCTCAATTATTGGCAAGAGCTTGTGGTAAAACAAATATTCACTCACTTGAGCCAGAAGATTTAGCTGCACTAACATCTGAGGCATCCGCTCTTGCAAAAGTTCCGTTAGCTGGAACTAATTATACAGTTGGAGTTGACAATTATCATAAAATCTAAAATTAAATATGGCTAAGAAAAAAGGAAAAAAAACATCTACCAAAAAACAAGTAGTCGGTCAGTTAGGTAAGAAAAAAGAAACTGCAAGAGAAAAGATGATTGGCCAAACAATTGGTTATCGATATGATGTTAATCTTTTACCTGATTATACAAAGATAACTCCTTTTTTAAAAAAATACATTGAGGCTATGGGATGGGATGATTTGAATTGGCTTGAGGATGTTCACATGGGTTATGAAGATGATAGACCTGCTGTATTTTGTAGGAATGCAAACGGGTGGGTTACTATTCCAAAATCTATTAAACTACCTAACAATCAACAAGACAGAGATATGATAGCTAGAGAGCTCTTAGTTAAGTTTCAAATGTCTCCTAAACACCCGCTAGTTGATCTTAAAAAAGCCTATTTAAAATTTTAAGATCACAATCAAGAGTTGATTTTATTTTAAAATCTATTGTCCATAGTAGGTTTTTAAATATTGTTTTATTTGTAACACCTTTAAAAATTTCATAAGATTTCTTAAACAAATATGGGGGTAAAAAATGACTGATCAGTTAGGTGCTCTTACGACTATATTTACAGAATTTTACTACTGGGTAACAGTAGTACTGATGTTTTTAATTCACGTCGGTTTCTGTATGTACGAAGTTGGAGCATCAAGATACAAACACCACCAACATACCTTAATGAAAAACACAATGCTTATACCTTTGGTAACAGTAACATGGTTTTTATTTGGTTGGTGGATTTATTGGGCTTTTCCAACAGGACCTGGACTAGCTCCTTCAATAATGACAGAAAGCACTGGACTTGTTTTAGGTGGTGGATTTGGAGGAAATGATCTTGCTAATCCAACTAATGCTCTTATGGCAGTAAATCTAAACGATCATATTATGGGTGTTTTCTGGGCGGCGTTCTTATTATTTTCATGGACTGCTGCTTCTATCGTTTCAGGGGCTATCATTGAAAGGATAACAACTTTTGCATTTGGAGTTTTAGCAATTGCGATTGGATCTGTTTTCTGGTCGATAGATGCTTCATGGGGATGGCACTTTGACGGGTGGATGTTAAAACTATTAGGATATCATGATGCTTATGCGTCAGGTGTTATTCATGCTATAGCAGGTGGATTTGCACTGGGTGTTCTAATGGTTCTAGGACCAAGAATTGGAAAGTTCTCATCAAGTGGTGAACCAAGAAACATAGGACCTAGAAATCCTTGGCTGGTTACTATTGGATTATTTCTAATTTATACTGGTTTCTGGGGATTTTATGCGGCATGTAATGTTCCAATTTATGACCTTGGGCCAGAGTATGGAATGGAAGGAGTAACATTCTGGACTGCAACTAACATCTATTTAACGCCTACTACATTAAGTGGAATAACTATGAACTTCTTAATGTCATTATCAGGTGGATTGTTAGCTGGATATGTTATTGCAAAAGGTGATCCTTTCTGGACTTACTCAAGTGGACTAGCAGGTATAATATGTGCATCAGCTGGAAATGACTTATATCATCCTATTCAAGCTTTAATTATTGGTATGATTGGTGTTGTGATTTCCTACAAACTTCATTATTGGGTTGAACGAAAATTCAAAATTGATGATGCAGTTGGGGCAGTAGCTGTACATGGTTATGCTGGCTTTATTGGTCTTGTAATCTGTGGCTTTGTTTTAAATGGTTATCCTTCATCTGGTTATAGCGTTGGAGCTATGTTTGATGGATCAACCTATGCAACAATTAATCCATTGGGTCAATTCATAGGAGCAATAATAATGTTCGTAGTTCTTGGGCTTATACCAGGATATATAATTGCTAGAGTTCTTAACGGAATGGGTAAATTAAGAATCCCACGTGAAGTTGAGATAGCAGGACTAGACTATGAAATGATGGAGACTGCAAAAGATGATGAAAAAGCAGTCGCATCGGCAACCAGGTAAAGGAGAAAAATATGGCTACAGTATCAAACTGGATAGATCATCTAAATAAACCTGCAGAAGAGGTTGCTGGATCGGTTTATCCTGGAGCAGGATCTAGTGAATTTATACTAGTCCTATTGTTAATTGCTGTATGGATTGGATGGAGTGTCATCACAGATAAATCTGAGAGGGAAGAACTAGACAGATTATCTAGAAAAAGACACGGTGCAAACGATCATAAGAGCAATATTACAGATTGGTAATTAAAAGAAAATTTGGGCGCTACTTGAATGTAGCGCCCTTTTTTTATAACCTTATTATAATGAGTGAAGATAAAAACGAAGAGCTAAGACCAACGAAAATGAGAGGGGTTGCTTTTCCAAAAGCAAAGTATGGTGTAATTATCGCAATTATCTTAATAGTTGTTGTAAATTTTATTTTATATAAGGAAACTATCTTTTCATTTTTTAAATAATTGTGATAGCCTAGGTAATGGCTAAAAACTTATTCAAAATAGCAAAGCAAAAAAAAATAAAATATTTCTTAATAAGCTTTGTTGATCTTTTTGGCGTACTCAGATCAAAACTAGTTCCAGCACATGCTATTAAAGAAATGCAGATTACAGGTGCAGGATTTGCTGGTTTTGCAGCTTGGCTAGATATGTCTCCCGCAGATAGCGATATGTTTGGTATTCCAGATTCAGACAGTCTTATTCAATTACCTTGGAATAAAGAGGTGGGATGGCTTGCATCAGACTTATGGATGGATGGCAAACCTGTAGAAGCCTCTCCAAGAGTAATGTTAAAGAATCAAATTAAGAAATTAAAAAAACAAAATTTAAAAATGAAATCAGGTGTTGAGTGTGAATACTTTTTAATTTCACCTGATGGAAATTCTATTGCTGATGTAAGAGATACTCAATCTAAACCTTGTTATGACCAATCAGCGTTGATGAGAAGATATGATTTAATTAAAGAAATTTGTGACTGCATGATTGAGATGGGATGGAGTCCTTATCAAAATGATCATGAAGACGCTAATGGACAATTTGAAATGAATTGGGACTATGATGATTGTCTAAAAACAGCTGATAGACACACATTTTTCAAATATATGGTAAAAACCATAGCTGAAAAACATGGTTTGAGAGCAACCTTTATGCCTAAACCATTTGAAAACCTCACAGGTAATGGCTGTCATGCCCACGTATCAGTTTGGGATGGAAAGAAAAATAAATTTTTAGATAAATCTGACAAGTTTGGACTTAGTAAAATGGCTTATAATTTTTTAGGTGGAATAATGAAAAACGCCTCATCCCTATCTGCTTTCTTTAATCCAACAATTAATAGCTATAGAAGAATTAATGCACCTCCAACAAAATCTGGGGCATCATGGTCACCGAGCAGCATATCTTATACAGGAAATAACAGAACACATATGATAAGAATTCCAGATCCTGGTAGATTTGAACTAAGATTGATGGATGGATCTGCAAATCCATATTTATTACAAGCAAGTGTATTAGCTGCTGGGCTACATGGATTAAAAAATAAAATTGATCCAGGAGAGCCTCTTACTTGTAATATGTACACAGATTACAAAAAATATCCTAATTTACCTAAATTACCAAATGAACTTCAAGACTCACTAGAACTTTTAAAAAATAATAAGGAAATGAATGATGCTTTTGGAAAAGAAACAATTAATAGTTATATAAAACTTAGAAAATCTGAAATTAATGAATTTGATAATAAAGAAAACTTCGATAAGTCCAAACCTGTAACGCAATGGGAAAGACAAAATACTTTAGACTGTTAAAGTGAAGAGTTTAAAAATTATTAAAAACTGGACGCTAACAAAATCTTTAAAAAATAATAATTTTAGTTTTAAAAGAAAATATGTTTTAAGATTTGTCCCTTCTTTTTTGTTAACAAATGCTTTCAAATCAATTTCTAGATGGAAAAATTATAAGCCTACACCCTTAATTAAACTTGATGGATTGCAAAAAAATTTAAAAGTTAATAATGTTTTTTATAAAGATGAGTCCAAAAGATTTCATTTAAAATCCTTCAAAGCATTAGGAGGAGCGTATGCTGTAGAAAGAATATCTAAAGGAAAAAAAAATATAATTATTTCCTCAGCGACTGCTGGAAACCATGGAAGATCTGTTGCATGGGGTGCAAAAAGATTAGGTTTAAAATGTAAAATCTTTGTTAGTCAATACGTAAGTGATTCAAGGGTTAATGAAATTAAAAAATTTGGAGCTGAAGTTATAAGAGTTAAAGGAGATTACGAAAACTCACTTAATGAATGTAAAAATTTATCGAAAAAAAATAATTGGAAAGTTGTGCAAGATGTTGCGACAAGAGATTACAAATTTGTCCCTCAACTAACAATGGCAGGATATTCCATAATGATAAGAGAAATATCTAAACAAACTAATCAATATATAACTCATATTTTTTTACAAGCAGGTGTCGGGGGCATGGCTGCCGGTGTTGTTGCTGGAGTCGCAAAATATTTTAAAAGAATTCCAAAAATTATAATCGTTGAGCCTGATAGAGCTGATTGTGTACTTCAGAGCATTAAAATTAATAGACTTAAAAAAATTAAGATTAAAAAAGAAAGTATCATGGGTGGTATGTCATGTAATGAAATGTCATATATTCCTTGGCAAATATTAAAAAAAGCAAGCAATTGTTGTGTATCTGTAAGTGATCGGAATGTTGCCAAAACTGTAGCTATGCTTAAAGACAAAAAGCTCAGCAAAAATTCAATAATTGGTGGAGAGTGCTCTACACCTGGAATTATAAGCCTAATTGGTGTTTGTAATAATAATAAGACTAAAAAACTCATTGAACTAAACGAAAAATCTAATGTTTTAGTAATAGGATGCGAAGGTAATGCAGATGTTAAACTTTACAAACAACTGCTATCTAAAGGAAGAAAATAAAATTCACATGACAAAAAATGCAATATTTTGGATCAGAGAAGATTTTAGAATTGAACAGAATCCAGCACTTTCTTTTGCTAGTCAAAATCATGATAATGTTATTGGATTATTTATTTATAATAAAGCTGATTTTGATAAAAAACGAGAAGCACAAAAATGGTGGCTTTATAAATCTTTAGAAGAATTTAAATCAGAATTATCTAAATATAAAATAAATCTTCAAATATTAGAGGGAGATGAGCTTGATGTTTTATCAAAGATAAAAAAAAAAGACAACATTTCAGTTTATTGGAATAAAATATACGAACCAGATGTAATTGCTAAAGGTAAAAAAATTAGAGATACCTTTTTAAAAAATGAAGTCCAGTTTAAATATTTTAAAGGAAATATTTTAAACGAATTTCAAGAAGTAACTAAAAACGATGGAACACCCTTTAAAGTGTTTAGTCCATTTTGGAGAAATGCTGAACAAAAATATTTAAGCTTAACTCCTAGTAAAAATTATATTGTAAAAAAAAAGACAAAGTCAATCACAGTTTTCAAGAATTGTATTGAGCCTAAAGATATTTTGCCTAAAAAGAATTGGTATAAAAAATTTGAAGAATATTGGAAAGTTTCAGAAAGTGACTCAAAAAAAGTTCTTAATAATTTAATTGAAAAAAGGATTAAAGATTATGGAACGGCTAGAGATTATCCATCGGTTGAAGGCACATCAAAATTGTCTCCCTATATTAAACATGGCCAAATTCATGTAAGCACTATTTGGCAAAAGTGTAATGAAATTAAATCTAAAGGTATTGGATACAGAAAATATATCAATGAATTAGGTTGGCGTGAGTTTTCACATAGTTTAATTAATTATTTTCCAGAATTTTTAAAAGGTAATTATAGAAAAGAATTTGATCGATTTCCTTGGGTAAAAAACGAAAAGTTTCTAAAAGCATGGAAATCAGGAATGACAGGCTATCCTATTGTAGATGCTGGAATGAGAGAGTTATACGAAACTGGATGGATGCATAACAGAATTAGAATGGTAGTTGGTTCTTTTTTGGTTAAGCATTTGAGAATTAATTGGACTGAGGGTGAAAAACATTTCAGAAATTGTTTATTAGATTTTAATAAAGCAAATAACGTAGCTCAATGGCAATGGGTTGCTGGTTGTGGAGCTGATGCTGCACCTTATTTTAGAATATTTAATCCAATTTTGCAGGGTGAAAAATTTGATAAAGAAGGTTTGTATGTGAAGAAATGGGTTCCTGAATTAAATAAAGTGCCTAATAAGTTCATCCATAAACCTTGGGAAATGGAACACAAATATCAAGAAGCAATAAAGACTATAATAGGGAAAGATTATCCTAAACCTATTGTAATCCACGAAAAAGCAAGAGCTGCTGCTCTAGAAGCTTTTCAATCACTTAAGAAATAAATGCTTTATTCACCAATGAAATGGTGAATAATTGTTCTATTTTGTGGCTCTAAACGATGTTCAAATAAATATAACCCCTGCCAAGTTCCAAGCAATAATTCAGTATCTTTAATACTAAGAGAAATTTGGTTGTTTGTTAATGCAGATTTTATATGTGCAGGCATATCATCTTTACCCTCAGTGGTGTGTATGTACAATTTATTGTTCATAGGTACTATTTTATCAAAATAATTTATTAAATCTGTTTGAACATCTGGATCAGCATTTTCTTGAACAATTAGGGATGCACTAGTATGTTGAATACTTAAATTAAGCATCCCATCTTTAAAATTATTATCGTTAATCCACTGAATTGTCTGATCAGTGAATTCATACAAGCTTTGACCAGTAGTACTTATTTTAAGATTAAAGAACTGTTGCTTCATTAATTTTTTTCCACAGATGTTAATTCATATAATCGACTAATAGTACGTTTAAATGGGTTTTCTAATAATCTTGATGATGTAAACTGGTTAATATTTTGTTCAGCTGTTACTGCTAGAGGAATATTTTTATCATATATGACATCAATTAAAGTTATAAATCGCTGTTGTTGATTAGAATTAATATCATCAAATTGTGGAATGTTATCAAGTATAATAAATTTACAACTTTTAATTATCTCTAAATAATCTTCTGCACCAAGATTTCGACTACATAAATCATCAAAATTAAATCTAGCCACTCCTTCATAAAAATTTTCAATTTTATAATCTCTCCCCTTTACTTTAATTATTTTTGATAAATAATTTTTTTTTTTTGTAATAGTTCTGAAAAATTTATTTATTTTAAAATTAGTCTCTTGATTAAGTGGATAAAAATATCTTTGTTTTTGGTTTTCATTTGATTTTCTGTAATCATCCTCAATTTTAAGTTCAAGCTCAATAGATTGTTCCTCCATAATTTTTATAAAGGGTTTAAACTGATCCCTTTGAAGACCATCTTTATAAAGTTTAGATATTTTTGTATTAGATGTTAAAATTATTTTAATATCTTCTTTAAGTATTTGCTCAAATAGTTTTCCTAAAATCATTGCATCAACAATATTGGTTACTTGAAACTCATCAAAATAAATTAATTTAGTTCGTAATTTTAAGTTTTTTACAAAGTAGTTAACTACATTTTCTTCATTTTTTTCTTTTCTTTCGTGTACAAAATTATGAAATCCAAGCATGAACTCATTAAAGTGCTGTCTTAATTTTTTTTCTTCAACTAAATCAAAAAAAAAATTTAAAATCATTGTTTTTCCAACACCAACACCTCCATGTAAATAAAAAACTGATTTAGAATTATTTTTAGAGAAAAATTTATTTAAAAATGATTTATTAAAATTTAATTTATAGTAATTTTTTAATTCATCAATTATTTTTAATTGATAAGAATTTATTTCTAAATTTTTTTTTTTGCAAAAATTTTTAAATAGACTATTTAAATTCATTTCTTTGTTTTAAAATCAATACCATATTCAGATCTGGGTCCTTTTCGTAAACCAAATGGGCCTGAAATAAATATAGTTAAAGGTCTTGTTCCTGGCTTAAGATCTACTCTATGTAAATTATTAGCTGATCTAAAGCCAATATAGCCTGGTGGTCTCCAGAATTTTCCTGAGCTTAAAGTTTCCCAATAACCTCCTCGTAAAACTATTGTTATATAAGGAAAAGTGTGATTGTGAACGCCATCGCCATGATCGTCAGCAAGCATTTCATGAATTAATATATTAAAAGGAAACCACCTGGGTCTGTTTCTCATAAGAACATAATATCTGTTCATCCATGGCTTTGCTTCATGAAATTTAGGATGAGAAGGTCCTCTATCTAATACAACTTTTTTTCTACCGATCTTATCTAAAAATTTTAAGATCATATTTAATTATACTGAATGATAGATCCATTTCTTACTACAAATAAATTATTATTTGATATGAATGGCTTTGAAACCAAATTAGAAGACACTTTTTCATTTCTGGTAATAGTACCTTTTTGTAAATCTACTACAAACATATTGCCGTCTGAGTTTGTTAAATATAAATTTTTATTTCCTATAGCAAAACCTATTGGATAAATATCTTTTCTTTTCTTTATTTTATAATTTTTGAAAAGATCGGTTATTCTAATTATGTTTCCATCATTTTTTTCTATCACATATAAAAATCCATCGTTAGATACTGCAAATATTAATTTTCCAATTATAGAAGAGGTTATATTTGAATCAATTTTATTAATCCAATTGGTTGTGCCAGATGTTACATCTATAGAATAAAATTCATTTTTATTGTTAGAAATAAAAATAGAGTTGCCATCAGATATTATTTTTGAAGTTTTAAAATTATATGTTTCATTAATTATATTGCTTCTTTGGGTTGGTAGTTGCCAATTTATTAATCCTGTTTGTATATCCACAGCTGTAATATCACCAATTGAATTGCTAAAAATGATCATATCTTTAATTATGATCAATGAATTTTTAGAATTAGATATTGTAAAAGAATTTTCAGTTTGAAAATTCCAACATTCAGATCCATCTTTAATTTCATAACATCTCAATGTATTCTTATAATCTAATGCAAAAAATTGATTTTTATGTTTTTTAATATCAGAATTGAATGGATATTTATTTCTTTTTGACCAATTTAATTTTCCAGTTACAGCATTAATTGAGTAATATTTAGCAATATTATCAGTTATTAAAATATTTTCTTTGTCTAAAAGAATATTTAATTTTGGATTAAGTTTTTTTTCTTGTTTTGTATAGTAATTTTTTTTCCAAATTACTTTTTGATTATCGTTATATTTTATAATTGAGCCTTTTTTATCAAAATAAATAATATTTTTATTAAAAAAAATAGGTTTAAAATCAATTTGTTTTACTCTCTCAAATTTTGAGAATTTATAGTTACCAGTTTTTTTTAGTTCCCCTTCATATTTTTGTGAACCATCATTATTATAATTAATATTAGTATTATTATTTGATGATATAAAAGATAAGTTTAATTTTAAATTTTGGTTAAATTCTGAAATGATCGTCTTTTGACTCGACAATACTTCCTTTGTATTATTTTCAGAGCTTAATTTTTTTTGTTTATCTTTCCAAAGTTTTGAATTTTCATTTAAAGAGCAATTATTTATTAAAATAAAAAAAAAAAATAATACTATTAACTTATTCACTCAAGTCTCTATTCAATCTTTTCTCTACTTCAAACTTTATATTTGGATTGGGATGCTCTAAACTTATTATTTGATTAAAAAACTCTTTAGCTTTTTGATTTTGATTTTGAGCATAAAAATATTCTGCTATTAAGTACAAAGCATGAGATTTCCATATACTATTTGAGTTAATTATTGGTTTCAGCATACTTAAAAGATCGCCTTCTGAGGAATTATCTGCATTAAATAGAGCTTTTTTGTATATTACCAGATTTTTAATCTCACTATCCAGAGAGGTTTTGTTAATCAAAATATCAAATAGTCCATTAATCTTTGTTCGATCTTTTATAATTTCATTATCGATAATAAAATAAAGTGACAAAGGTGAATATGTTGGATCCTTTTCATTAATTATTTCTATTAATTTATTTCCAATATCTTTATTTTGATTATCTGAATATTGCATAGTAAGTGAATTGTAATTATCGGAAATTCTTACTTTTTTATTAATTTTATAATTTTCAAAAATATAAAAACATAAAACAATTATTAAAAGAATAAAAAATATTCCTATAATTTTATTTCGATTATTAATTAAAAAATTTTTAATTTTATCACTTCTATTTCTAGAATTTATTATTGATATTTCCTCATCCATAATTAGATCATATTTCGTAATACATACTGAAGTATTCCACCATTTCTGTAATACTCAAGTTCATTTTTTGTGTCTATTCTGCAAAGTGATTTTATTTTTTTTATTTCACCTGAAATATATTTAATTTCTACATCAACATGATCTGAAGGATTTATTCCTTCTTCAAGATTCAGAACACTTATTAGCTCTGATCCAGTTAGTTTTAGGGTTTTTCTATCCATACCATCAATAAATTGAAGTGGTAATACACCCATACCAATTAAGTTAGATCTATGGATTCTCTCAAAACTTTCAGCTATCACAAGTGTAATACCTAGCAATTTAGTACCTTTTGCAGCCCAATCTCTTGAGGATCCTGTACCATATTCTTTACCACCAATCACAACTAGGTCAGTTCCTCTTTTTTTGTATTCAACTACCGCATCATAAACTGGCACTATTTTGTTCTCTGGATACAGTTTAGTGAAACCACCCTCTGTGCCTGATACCATTTCGTTTCTAATTCTAATATTTGCAAAAGTACCTCTCATCATAACTTCATGATTTCCTCTTCTGGCACCATATGAATTATAATCTTGTGGTAATATTTGATGTTTCATAAAATATTCTCCAGTGGGGCTATCTTTTTGTATATTTCCAGCTGGTGAGATATGATCAGTTGTGATCATATCGCCAAGTATTAATAAAGGTCTTGCTTCTTTAATTGGCTTAAAACCTTCGGGTTCATCTGGTAAGTTGTCAAAGAAAGGTGGTTTTTTTACATATGTTGAACCAGAGTCCCAATTATAGATACTGCTCTTTTCACTTTTAATATCTTGCCATTGCTTTGGACCCTCTGCGATATTTGAATATCTGTCTGTAAACATTTTTGCATTTAACGATTTTTTCAAAGTATCTTCTATTTCTTTATTCGAAGGCCAAATATCTTTTAAATAAATTTCTTTTCCAGCTTGGTCTTTTCCAAATGAGTCTTTATATAAATCAAATTCCATATGACCAGCTAGTGCGTACGCAACAACAAGTGGAGGAGAAGCTAAATAATTTGCTTTAACATGTGGTGAAATCCTTCCCTCAAAATTTCGATTTCCAGATAATACAGATACACCATAAAGTTTATTATTTTGAACTGCTTCAACTATATTTTCAGGTAATGGACCTGTGTTTCCTATGCATGTTGTACAACCATAGCCCACCAGGTTGAAGCCTAATTTATCTAAATATTCGTTCAATCCTGCTTTTTTAAGATAATCTGTAACCACTTGAGATCCAGGTGCTAATGATGTTTTTACCCATGGCTTAACATCTAATCCAAATTCAACAGCCTTCTTAGCTAACAAACCAGCACCTATCAAAACATTAGGATTTGAAGTGTTTGTACAAGAGGTAATTGCAGCAATTAAAACGGATCCATCTTTAATTTTGTATTCTTCTCCTTTTACGTTAGAAGATTCAAATTGAGTTTTACTTGTTGCCTCTCGGAAAGCCTTAAAAAAACTATTTTTAGCATCTGTCAATAGAACTTTATCCTGTGGTCTTTTAGGCCCTGAGATTGTTGGTACTATTGTAGACATGTCTAAGCTCACGGTGTCGGTAAACTCAATGTCCTCGCTTGCCCATAGCCCTTGTTCTTTTGCATATTTTTCAACCAATGTAATTGCATCTTTATCTCTACCTGAAAATTGAAGATACTTTAAGGTTTCATTATCAATTGGAAAAAATCCACAAGTTGCCCCATATTCAGGAGCCATATTCGCAATGGTTGCTCTGTCCGCTAAAGTTAAATTTTTTAAACCTTCTCCATAAAATTCAACAAATTTTCCAACAACTCCTTTATCTCTAAGCATTTTAACTATTGTAAGAACTAAATCTGTAGCAGTGGTTCCCTCTGGCATTTTATTTTTTACCTCAAAACCAACAACTTCAGGAATAAGCATTGATATTGGCTGTCCTAGCATTCCTGCTTCAGCTTCTATGCCGCCTACACCCCAGCCTAAAACTGACAATCCGTTGACCATGGTTGTATGACTGTCTGTACCAACCAAAGTATCTGGAAATAAATAATCATCATCTTTAAATTTTTCACACCACACAACTTTAGATAAATATTCTAAATTCACTTGATGACATATTCCCGTTCCTGGAGGAACAATCCTAAAATTATTAAATGCGTCCTGACCCCATTTTAAAAATGAATATCTTTCAGCATTTCTTTTAAACTCAATGTTTACATTTTTTTCAAAAGAATCTGCTTTAGATGATTGATCAACTTGTACTGAATGATCAATCACTAAGTCGACTGTTGACAGTGGATTGATTGTGTTAGGATCAATATTTTTTTTTTTAACAGCTTCTCTCATTGCAGCTAAATCTGCTACTGCTGGTATTCCTGTATAATCTTGTAATAATACTCTTGCAGGTCTGTAAGCTATTTCTGTTGAGGATTTTTTGTTATTTAACCAGTCTTTTAAAGCAACAATTTGAGATTTTGTTACTGATAAATCATCCTCATACCTTAATAAATTTTCAAGAAGAACCTTCAACGATTTAGGTAATTTAGAAATACCATCTAATCCATTGGCCTCAGCTTCACGAAGAGAATAATATTTGTAATTTTTTGAACTTATTTTTATTTTAGATAAAGAATTATAAGAGTTTTTTGTCCCAGGTTTCATAGTTTAGAAATAAAAAGTTATTATGCTCATTAAAAGAAGCAGTGACATAACATAATTAAAATAATTAATAAATTTCTGATTTGTCGCAAATTTCCTAGTAAATTTGCCTATAAATGTCCAAAGAGTGATACTTGTAACTGAAATTATTAAAGCTAGGATTAAAATTTGAGTCGTAAAATTCACAAAATTTTCACCTGGATCTATATAAGTTGATACAATAATCACTGATGCGATTACACCCTTCGGGTTTAAAAATTGAAAAATAAAAGTTGCTATAAATTTTACAGGGTTTTTATCTTCATTTTCTATATTTGTAGATTTTGAAAAAGAAATCTTATAAGCTAAATAAATTAAAAATAATGTTCCTAAATATTTTAAAATCTCTTGAATTAATGGATAAACTTTAAATATATTTATCAATCCTAAAGCAACACATAATAAAAGAAATGGGAAGCCTAAAGTAACTCCCATTATAAGAGGGATTGTTCTTTTTAATCCAAAGTTAAAACCAGAATAAAATGCTATAAAATTATTTGGTCCAGGAGTGAACGCGGCCACAATTCCAAATAATGTAATAGATAATATTTCTGGATGCATTTTTTATGCTATTGGAAGTCCATTTTCCGATTTTTGAGAAGGGTGAACTAATATTACTTTTCCTTCTTTATCGATTGATCCAAGAATAAGAACTTGAGAAACCACACCAGCAATATTTTTTTCTGGAAAATTACAAACTCCAATAACTTGTTTTCCTATTAAATTTTCCTCATTATAATAATGTGTTATTTGAGCAGAAGATTGTTTAATTCCAATCTCATCACCAAAATTAACTTTAACAACTAATGATGGTTTTCTTGCTTTTTCATTTTTTTGAACTGAGATTACTGTCCCAACTCTAATGTCAACTTTGTCAAAATCACTGTAGGTTATTTGTTCTTTCATATAATTAATATATAATAAAATCTAAATATGAGTACAGAAAATAATTTAGATGTTTTATTTGATAACTCAGTAAAAATATTAACTGACTTAATAGCCTTTAAAACAATTTCAGGGGAAGACAATAATTCTCTAATTGATTACTGCGATAATATATTAAAAAAACTTGGTGCTACTTCTTTTAGAACTTTTGATGAAGATAAAAAAAGGGTTAATTTATTTGCAACAATAAAATCAAAAAAACACAGCGGTAAAAAACCTATAATCTTGTCTGGACATACAGATGTTGTGCCTGTGTCTAAAGATTGGTCTACAGATCCGTTTAAGGCAACTATTAAAGGGGATAAACTTTATGGAAGAGGATCTTGTGATATGAAAGGGTTCATTGCGTGTACCTTGGCTTTTGCACCAATTTACTCAAAATCTAACCTTGATAGAGATATTCATTTTTCTTTCACTTTTGACGAGGAAACTGCATGTCAAGGAGCCCCTATTTTAATAGAGGAATTAAAAAAAAGAGAAATTAAAGATGGAATTTGCATTGTTGGCGAACCAACAAATATGAAAATTATTGATGCTCACAAAGGATGTTATGAATACACGACTTATTTTAAAGGTTTAGCAGGTCATAGTTCTGCACCACATAAAGGTGTAAGTGCTGTTGAATACGCTTCAAAATATGTAAATAAATTAATTGAATTAAGAAATGAACTTAAGGAAAGAGCTCCAAAAGACTCAATCTTTGATCCTCCTCATTCAACTCTATCAATAGGTGGGATTTTTGGAGGAATTGCTCATAACGTGATTGCAGATAAATGTCATGTCAATTGGGAAACAAGACCAGTGATTAAAGAAGACGCGATATTTTTAAACCAAGAATTGGATAAATATGCAAATGAAATTTTATTACCAGAAATGAAAAATGTTTTTTCTAGTTCTTCTATTGAAAAAAAAGTTATCGGAGAAATAATTGGATTTGACCGAAAAGATAAATCTGATGCTTGTGAGTTAATTTCAAGTTTAACTGGTGATAACTCAAGACAAGTAGTATCTTTTGGAACGGAAGCAGGTTTGTTTCAAGAAATAGGAATTAGTACAGTAGTTTGTGGTCCAGGTTCTATTGAACAAGCGCACAAAGTTGATGAATTTATAATATTAGATGAACTAAAGAAATGTTTGAAATTACTTGACGGAATTAAAGAAAAATCTTCTTTAAATTAACTCCAACCACCAACTGATTTTACTTCTAAGAACTCAAGCAAACCCTCTTTACCTGCTTCTCTTCCAATACCAGAATGTTTAAAGCCACCAAAAGGTGCATCAACTGCTATACCCGCACCATTTACATCAACCATTCCAGATCTTAGTTTTCTAGCAAGTCTTCTGATTTTTTCAATGTCTTGACTTTGAATATAATTTGTTAAACCATAATCAGTATCATTAGCAATTTCTATTGCTTCTTCCTCAGTTTCAAATGGTATCACAGATAAAACTGGACCAAATATTTCAGTTCTAGCAATTTCCATTTGGTTGTTTACATCTGCAAATACAGTTGGTTTTACATAATAACCATCATTCATACCTTCTGGTTTTCCTGGGCCGCCAGCAACTAATTTTGCACCTTCATCTATACCTTTTTGAATCAATGTTTGGATTTTGTTAAATTGTGTTTCAGAGATCACAGGGCCTATGTGCTCGCCTTCTTTTTTTGGATCATCCACTTTAAATTCATTTGCATATTTTTTTAGTCTTTCTACTGCTTCATCATACATAGATTTTTCAACCAACATTCTTGTTGGAGCATTACAAGATTGTCCTGAGTTTCTAAAACATCTTAAAGCACCTCTTTCAATAGCCTCGGCATCTGCATCTTTAAATATAATGTTCGCACCTTTTCCACCTAATTCTAAACTTACTCTTTTAAAATCTTTTGCTGCATTTTGTGAAATTAAAGCTCCCGCTCTTGTTGAGCCTGTAAATGAAATCATATTTACATCTGGATGACTTGTTAAGGCATCACCTGTAGTTGCGCCGTCTCCGTTTACTAAATTAAATACACCTTTTGGAAATTTTGCTTCATCTATTAATTCTGCAATAATCATTGCAGATAAAGGTGCTAATTCTGATGGTTTTAAAACCATTGTGCATCCCGATGCTAAAGCTGGAATAACTTTCAATGTAACTTGGTTAATTGGCCAGTTCCAAGGAGTAATTAACGCACAAACACCTTTTGGTTCATATATCAATCTTTGATTTTTTGCGTGTTCTCCAAGTGGTTTTTCAAAATCAAATTCTTTTAAATAACGGATGAATGATTTTGTATGACTAGCGCCAGTTCCTGTTTGAAGTTTTAATGCAAAATCTTTTGGTGCTCCCATTTCCTGAATAATTGCATCAGTAATATCGTTCCATCTTTTTTTATAAAGTGCGTAAAAGTTTTCTAACAAACTTAATCGCTCCTCTTTTGAAGAAAATCCCCAAGTTTTAAAAGCTTCTTTAGCAGCTAACACCGCATCGTTAACATCTTCTTTTCCACCTAAGGAAATAACTGCACAACTTTTTTCAGTTGCAGGATTTATAACTTGAATTTCTTTTAGATTTTTTGGTGCAACCCACGAACCATTAATATAAAAATTTTTCTTTTCAATCATGCGCGCAAATTATCCTTTCTTTATGATTTTGCAAATAAATTTGTTAATTCGTAAACAATTGTAGCAGCTGCAAGAGAAGTAACTTCAGCATGATCATATGCAGGTGCAACTTCTACGACGTCTGCCGAGATCAAATTTAAACCTGACAATCCTCTTAGGACATTAACCATTTCTCTAGTGGTCATCCCTGCTATTTCAGGTGTTCCTGTTCCTGGTGCAAAAGCTGGATCAAGCACGTCAATATCAATAGATAAGTACAAAGCATTATCTCCAACTCTTTTTTTAATTCTTTCTGCAATTTTATCTGTTCCCTCTGTTTGAAATTCATCACAATGAATAATTTTAAATCCAAAACTTTCATCGTTCTTTATGTCATCTCTACTGTATAAAGGTCCTCTTATACCAACATGCATAGAAGCATCATCTAGAAATAAATTTTCTTCTCGGGCTCTTCTAAAAGGAGTTCCATGTGTATAGGGTGCACCAAAATAAGTATCCCAAGTATCTAAATGAGCATCAAAATGGACCAAAGATACTGGGCCGTTATTTTTTTTATTTGCAGCTCTTAATAGTGGCACTGCAATTGTATGATCACCGCCAAGACTAATAATTCCACCTACCTTATTTAATAAATCTGTTGCGCCTAACTCAATTTGTCTAATGGCTTCATCAATATTAAATGGGTTACAAGCTATATCTCCTGCATCTGCAACTTGTTGAACCTTAAACGGCTCAACATCATAACTTGGATGATAATTAGTTCTTAAATGTCTTGAGGCTTGTCGAATACTTTGGGGTCCAAATCTTGCGCCCGGTCTGTAACTTGTTCCACTATCAAACGGAATTCCAACAATTGCAACATCACAACTTTCAACATCTCTTAATTCTGGCAATCTTGCAAATGTGCTTGGTCCTGCATACCTTGGAACTTTTGTTCCACTAACTGGTTGAACTGGATTTTTATTTCTTTCTTTTTTCATTTTTTAAAAATCTAAGATAATATTATCTTATCTAATTCGTCTATAATTAATTAATGAGAATTTTAATATTATTGTTATTTTGCTTAAATATTACTTGCGTAAAAGCTGATGAAATTTATAACTTACTTAAGATACCAAATTTAGAAATTTTTAAATTAAAAAGTAAAAATAATATTCGATATTTAAATACAAATAATGATTTTAAAATAGGTGTAGATGACAATATTACTTGTAAAAAAACAAAAAAAATTAATTTAAATAAAAAATTTCCAGTTATTGAAAAAAATCTTAGTTTATATAATTCAAATTTTCTAAAAAAAATTCAGCTAAAGTATATAGTTTTATGTGAGGATCTATTTATTTCAGAGATAAATACTGGCGGAATACCTGATACTCAGAAAAGAACACTTATTTTGGATATAAATTTCAATCAAAAGTATTTTGAAAGAATGATCCATCATGAAATTTTTCATATGATCCAAAGCAGTCACCGAAATTACTTTGATGAAGAATTATTTTCAAATTTTAATGAACCAAACTTCATTTATGCTGAATGCTCTACTTGTTCCAATAGACTTAATTTAGATTTATATGAAAATACAAAGGGATTTTTAACTGAATATTCAAAATCAATTCCATCTGAGGATATGGCAGAAATTTTTTCTTTCTTAATGACCAATAAATCTAAGATGAACGAAATAATTCAAAAGGATAATATTTTAAAAAATAAAGTTGAACTAATTAAGTCTGGATTATCTAAAATTGATAACAATATTTTATGATCAAAGCAGTTAAGGCATCACTTTCAGAAAAAATATTATTTATATTTTTAATTTGTCTTGGCATTTTTGCTTTTACATCTTTTTTTTTACTTAAAAATAAATGTTTGTCAGTTAAAGAAGTAAATTTAGAAAAAGTAAATTTTCCTGATCCTGAAAATATAGCAATTATGAATGTTGAGTGTGGAAATATAGTGATAGAATTATATCCTGAAATTTCACCTAACTCTGTTGAAAGATTTAAAACCTTAATTAACAAAGGCCTATATGATGGATCAGCTTTTTATAAAGTTATTAAAAATACTTTAGTACAGGCAGGAGATTTAGAATATGGAAAAAAAGAATATTTGGATTATTCAAAAATAGGAAGTGGTAAATCAAAACTTGGGACCCTTAAATCGGAACTAAATGATGATTTTGAGTTTACGGAAGGTAGTGTTGGATTTGCAAGATCAACAGAATTTAATACAGAGGATAGCGAGTTTTTTATTACACTAAGAGAAATACCCATCTATCAAGGTGAATATACTCCACTTGGTAAAGTAATATATGGTTTAGATATTTTAGAGAGAATAAAAACAGGCAATAAAGCAATATACGTGCTTAGGCCTGATTTTATTAACTCTTTTAAAATGTTAAATGCTAATTAACTAAAGGTTTACCTTTAGAAAGTGTGTGCTTAATTCTGTCTTTAGTTTTTTGAGTTTCAATTAAATTCATAAAAGAATTTAATTCTAGCTTATATAAATCATCCTCTGACAAAGTTTTATCAATTGTAGTGTCCCCTCCACTTAATACGTTTGCAAGCTCACTACCAACAACCATTCCATGATCTAAAATTACTTTGTCGTTGTATAATTTTTCTAACAATTTAACCATTTTTTCCTTTAATGGTCTCCCTGTTAATTTAAAAGTTGCTTCAGCTGGCGGGGTAAAATCTTTATTCTCCTCCAAGATAGATCTTGAAACATTCAATAAACTATTTCTACTCATGATTTTTTTATTTTCAGGAAGCAAGTATTTAAGAGGTTCTGCCTCAACTGGTGATGTTGCTGTTTTACCATAACCTATAATATCAAAAACTTTTAACGGTGCATAATCTGGATCATTTTTTGCTTCTTCAGTTTGCGACCATCTCCATAACATTTCTTTACATCCTCCCCCTGCTGGAACTAAACCAACCATAGTTTCAACAAGTCCAACAACAATATTAGTATGGGAAGCCACAAAATTACTTTGCACCAGAACTTCAAATCCACCTCCTAATGTTAGTCCTGAAGGAGCTGAAACAACTGGATATTTTGAATATTTAAGTTCTTTGCAGGTATCTTGGAAGTATTTAACAAACTTTTCAATCGAACTGTAATCACCCTTTTCTGCAAAATTCATTGTGTAAGTTAAATTTACACCTGCAGAAAATTGCATACTTTCATTAATAATAATTAAAGGTTTATCAGTTGCTTTCTTTAATGCATCCATCGAGTCATAATCTAATGCGTTAGCTTTGGTTGTGAACTCAACTATATTAAAATCATTAAATCTATAAATCTCTGCAGAATTGTTTCTATCTAACTTTATTGCTTTGGGTTTTATTTTTCCTAAAGTTTCTATTTCAGTATATTTTTGTCTTTCTCCATAAAAATTTTCATCTTTAGATTTTGAAAGTTCCTCTAAAAATTTGTTGTTTTTAAAACCATCTAGTTTTTCAAAAAAGTTACTGACACCAATTTCTTTTAACATTTCAAAAGGTCCTCTTGACCAATTGAATCCTAAACGCATAGCTTCATCTATATCGTTAAACTTATCTGTAATTCCTGGAACTAAAGAAGATGCATATTTAATAATCTTTGAAATAACCGACCATGCATAATCTCCGTATTTATCACCTCTATTAATCAATTTTAATAAATCAACTTTTTCTGATTTAATATCTATTTTTTGTGATGGTGAATATTCTCCTGTTTCTAAATTTATAGCCTCTAGAATTTTTGTATTATCAACTTTGTTCATTCTATAGAAACCACCTTTGCCTTTTCGACCTGTATATCCAGTATCAATTAGTTTTCTTATTAAAGGAATTTCTTTAGCTACATCTTGAAAGTTATCATTTTCTGGAAGCTCTTTGATGAAACTTTTTAATACGTCTGCCATTAGATCAATACCAATTAAATCATAAAGACCAAAAACTCCTGTCTTTGGTATTCCCATAGGTCTACCAAAAACTGCATCTGCTTCTTCTATAGTAAGCTTCATTTTAAATGCTTCTGTCATTGCAATTTGCATTGCATAAACGCCAATTCTATTCCCTAAAAAACCTGGAGTATCATTACAAACAATGGCTCCTTTTCCTAAATCTTCTTCGCAAAATAGTTTGAGTTTTTGAATTTTATCTAAATCAGTATTCTCGTTTTTTACAATTTCGAGTAAATCCATATATCGAACAGGATTGAAGAAGTGAGTGATACAAAAATCTTTTTTATCATCCTCTGTCAATTTTTCAGATAAAACGCTTATTGGAATTGAAGAAGTATTTGATGAAACTATAGAGCCTTTCTTTCTTTGCTTAAAAATTTTGTCATAGATATCATGTTTAATATCAATACGTTCTACAACTGCCTCAACAATCCAATCAGCCTCTGATACAATATTAAAATCATCATTAATATTTCCAACTTTAATCCCATCTATTTTTGATTTATCAATTAATAGTGGGGGTCTTGATTTTTCTATTCTCTCTTTGGCTTTTTGACTGATCTCTGTTTTTAAATCTAATAAAGTTACTGGAATATTTGCATTACATAGTTGCGCCGCTATTCCGCTGCCCATGGTTCCTGAGCCAATGACAACTACATTATTTATTTTCATAAAAAAACTTTTATATAAGATTTAATTTTGTGTGTAACAAAAAAATTGTCCTAATTGATATTTTGTTGTTTTTTTAAATCCTCTACTTTTATATGGCAACGTATTGAGTTTCCATTTTCACCAATTTGCCATGGTGGAACCTCGTTTTTACAAATATCACCAAGAATTCTAGGACATCTGCCTTGAAAAGAACAGCCTTTTTCGGGTGGCTTTTCTTCAACTATATCTTCGGCAACTAATTTGGGTTTTAAATCCGGGTCAGGCTCTAAAACTGCACCCAATAAAACTTCTGTATACGGATGTGATGGTAGTTGATAAACATTTTTTGAAGGACCAATTTCACATAATCTTCCTTGATATAGAACTGCAACTCTGTCACTAATAGCTCTTACAACTGCTAGATCGTGAGATACAAATATATAAGTTGTACCAAAATCCTCTTTTAATTCTTGAAGTAAGTTTAACACAGCTGCTTGAACTGAAACATCAAGTGCAGAGGTTACTTCATCACAAAGAATAATATCTGGTTTCGCAGCAAATGCTCTTGCAACAGCAACTCTTTGTTTTTCACCTCCTGATAATTGTCTTGGATATCTTGTTAAGTAAAATTCCCCAAGTCTAACTTTTTCAAGCACTTCTATAATTTTTTGTTTTAGTTCGTCTCCCTTTAATCCAAAATATAATCTTAAAGGCTGTGATACTATTTCTTCAACAGTATGATTTGGATTTAAAGACTCATCTGGATTTTGAAATATCAATTGAATTGCTCTTAAAAAACCTGGATCTCTCATTTTTAAATCATTTGATAAAACTTTATCTTTATCAAACTTTATCATGCCATCTTTTGTTTTTAATAATCCTGCAATTGATTTTAATATTGTTGATTTCCCACTGCCAGACTCCCCTACTAGCGCAAGAGTTTCTCCTTTATTGATATTAATATTAATATCTTGGACTGTTGGATTGCTATCATCAATTTTATTTAACAACTGATCGATAAACTTTTGTTTAGCATAGCTAATTGAAACTTTTGAAATATCTAAAATTTCGTTTTGTAAAACATGATTGTTTATTGATTTTACAGTGTCTAGATTTGTTTCTTTTACGTTGATTAATTCTTTATATTTAAAACATCTAACGCTGGTATTTAAACCATCAATGTATTCTAAAGTTGGTGAATTATTTTTACAGTTATCTTCTGCAAGATTACATCTCTCATAAAAACTACACCCTGTTTTAATTGTTCCTGGCTGAGGTTGGCTTCCTGACATAGAGTCTGGTAAACCTGGAGAGGTTAGTTTTGGAATAGACTTTAATAATCCAAATGTATAAGGATGAATTGGGTTTTTTAATATACTTCTTACTGGACCATCTAAAACAATTTCACCAGAATACATAACAATTACTCTATCGCTAACTTGTGCTATTGCTCCAAGATCATGACTTACATAAACCATTGAGGTTCCTGTATCTTTTGCAATAAAATTTAATAATTCTAACACATGTGCCTGTGTTGTTACATCTAATCCCGTAGTTGGTTCATCTAATAACAGAAGTTCGGGATTACCTGCTAAAGCCATTGCAACAGCTACCCTTTGTTGCTGTCCCCCTGATAATTCATGCGGATATCTTTGCGCCATTATCTCTGGCGAAGGCAATCTAACTTTATTCAGTAATCCTGATATTTTTTTATCTCTTTCTTCTTTTTTTAAATCTGTATGTAATTTTAAAGCCTCATCAATTTGATATCCAATTTTAAGATTAGGAGTAAGTGATTGACCCGCATTTTGTGGGATCATTGCTATTTTTCTGCCCCTTATATTTTCTAGATCTTTATTTTTCATTTTTAGAAGATTGTTTGAATGAAATAAGCACTCTCCAGAAATGGTATAAAGGCCGTGTTTTACATAGCCCATCATAGCTAGAGCTAGAGTACTTTTTCCTGAGCCAGACTCTCCAACAATCCCAACTGTCTCACCTTTTTTAATAGTGGTTGAAATATTTTTTAGAATGGAAATCTGTTTCCCTTTTTGACTTGTAAATCCAATTGTAAGATTATTTATTGTTTGAACCGCACTATCCATTTTAAACAGGTGCCTTTGTTGATCTGTCTATTCCAAGTGCTTTTGCAAATGCATCGGCTGTCAAATTAATTCCAATGATTAATGAACTTAATCCAAATATTGGAGCTAACACTGCCCAGTACGCAAAAGACATTAATCCTCTCGCATTTGAAATCATTAAACCCCAATCTGGTGTTGGAGGACTTACTCCAAATCCTAAAAAAGATAATGAACTAAATCCAAGTAACATCCATGACCATCTCATAGCTCCTTCGACCATAATTGCATCTCTTACATTTGGTAAAATTTCATTCCAGATTATTGATAAGTTGCTATGACCTCTTGCTCTTGCTGAAACTATAAAATCCTTAGCAATCACATCATGTGTTGCTGCCCTTGCTACTCTAACAATACCTTTACCATAAAAGAAACCGAGCGCTGGAATTAAAACAAGTGTTGTAGTTCCTAATAAAGAAACAATTAAAAGCATTGCTAAGATCCATGGAATAGATAAAAACGCATCTATAATTCTCATAACAACGTCATCTATTTTTCCACCAACAAGTCCACAAAATATTCCCAATGCACCACCCCAAAGTAATGCAATTAAAGAACCAAAAAATGTAACTGTTAAAGCTGTTCTGCCTCCTAAGATTGTTCTAGTAAAAACATCTCTTCCTAAACTGTCAGTACCAAACCAAAATTCAGACGATGGTGGGGTCAACATTAATGTTGGATCAATAGCTTTGTAATCATATGGTACATACAATGGACTTGTAATCGCTAAGATGACATGGAAAATAAGTATTGTTAAACCTATTAAACCCGATGGCTTAGAAGCCATAGTTTTAATTACTTCACATATTTTTTCGAAAGTATTTTTTTGTTTTTCTTTTTTTTTGGTCATTTTACTTTTTTATTTGAAGAGATTTTAACCTAGGGTTCAACATTAAAGTTGTTAGATCAGCAATCAAATTGATACCCACATATATTGATGCAAGAATAATTGCTAAAGCTTGAACTACGGGCAAATCTCTATTTGAGATAGACTCAATTACTAATCTCCCTAAGCCAGGGTAATTAAAAACAACCTCAGTTACCACAACACCACCTAATAACCATGCGATTGTAAGAGCAACAACGTTTATTGCTGGCAGTAAAGCATTTGGTAAAACGTGTCTAAATACCATTTTCCAATAAGGAACTCCCTTTAAGATTGCCATTTGGACGTAATCACTTGCCATTACTTGAATTACACTAGATCTAACCATCCTAGCCATATGAGCTGTCATGATCATGGAGATTGCAATGACTGGTAAAATTATATTTGGCAGTAATTCCGATACAGTTGCGTCAGTAGGAACAATTACAATACCAGGTAACCACTCAAGCCAAATAGCAACAATGAGAATTAATAATGTTGCACTTATAAATTCTGGAATTGTCATAGAAAATATTGTTACAGTGGAAATAATAATATCAGGAAGTCTATCTCTCCATAAAGCAGTTACAATTCCTAATAATAAAGCAATGGGTATCCCAATCAATATGGATGCCGAGGCAAGAACTAAAGAATTTTTAACTTTGGGTCCTAAAACCTCATTTATTTTCATTTCTCCACTTAGAGAATATCCAAAATCCCATTGAAGAACTCCCCATGCCCAAGATATATATCTTTCATATGCGGGAACATTAAGCCCGAGCCTCTGATAACAAGCTTCTAAAGCTTCCCCAAAAGCCTGTCTTTCAAGATAAGTTGTACAGGCATCACCAGGTAACACCTCAACTCCGGCAAATGTGATTAGTGATACTATAAATAAAGTGATTAAACCTAATAGAATTCTTTTTATTACTAAAAAAAACATATTTAAATATTTATAAAATTTAAAAATAATTTTAAAGGTGAAAAATTTACAGGCCTTAAAATAAGGCCTGTAAATACAAGATTAATTTACTTTATTTTGATTTTGTGCCAACGAACAGAAAATACCTCTACTTCATCTAAATTTTTGACTGCAGAAGAAGTTACAATTAATTTAGATACATGGTAAGGAATCAAAGTTCCAGATTCTTCCCATAATGTTTTTTGGGCATTCTGATAAGCTTTTTTTCTTTTGCCAAATTTAAGCTCACCTCTTGCATCAGCTAAGTTTTTATCAAAATCTGGATTTTTGAAATAAGACTCATTCCATTTTGCTCCACTATGATAAATTTCATGCAATGCACTATCAGCGGGTCTTTCATTCCAACGGGTCATTGCGACTGGTTTTTTCATCCAAGTTTCATTCCAATAACTTTTTGAAGGAGTCATTTTAACCTCAGCCTTAATACCAGCTTCAGCAAATTGCTGCTGCAAAACTTCTCCTATTGTTGGCCATGTAGGTTCTTTAGTAGAAACATGAATTACCATATCAATCCCATTTGGATAACCTGCTTCAGCTAAAAGCTTTTTAGCTTTTTTGATATCCTGTGGACACTTCATTTTAAGACGATATTGGTCTGATGGTGCAACAGGTGTATCACAAGATACGGTTGCAGCTCCTCCCATAACCAAATCTACAAGTTCTTGTCTGTCTACAGCTAATCTTACAGCTTTTCTAACCTTTGCATTGTCAAATGGTGCTGTATCTGTTCTCATAACCATTCCTCTCCAGTTTCCTGTGGGCACAACCGAAACATTAAACTTAGAGTTTCCATCAAAGATTTTTTTTTGACTGAACGGAACATATCTGTTCATATGTATCTGACCAGTTAAAAGTGCTTGAACTCTAGCTTCACCATCAGGAATAGCAATAACATGTACTTCTGCTAAACCAGGTGCACCCTCCCAATAATCTGCATTTGCTTTAAGAACTGTTGTTCCTTCTGGATCAAATTTATCCACTATAAAAGGACCAGTACCAATTCCAGTTTGCCCAATAGTATCTCCTGAGCCTGATGGAATCATTCTTAATCTGTAATCAGTAAGTAATAATGGAAAATCTGCAAAAGATGTATTTAATTTCATTTTAATAGTATGGGAGTCCACAACTTCAATAGCTGTTACTGTACTCATACTTTTTTTTGCAGGGGAACCTATTTCTGGATCTTGAACACGCATCAAAGAATATTTTACATCCTCTGCATCAAAGTCAGATCCATCGTGAAATTTTACACCTTTTCTAAGTTTAAATGTCCATTCTGTAGCATCGGCATTAGCTGACCAATCAGTAGCTAGTTCGGCTGATGTAACTCCTTTAAGATCTTTTCTTACTAGACGGTTTTGAGTCATAATTACTACTTGAAATAATCTTCCTTTAGTAATTGCATCTAGATTTGTATCTTTTCCAAATCCAAGGTCATGTGAAATTTTAAATACTCCACTTGAGGCATTTGCAGCTGAAAAAGAAAATAAAGATGATATCAATACAACTGATATCAGTTTAAAAATGTTTTTCATAATTCTTCCTCTCTTTAATTATTTATTTAAAAGCTAACATCTTACAAATTTTAGAACAATGATAATTAATAGTACAATTAAGAGTTGTAACGTAATGTGGGTGTGATTATTTAGGATATTTAGTGGATAAAAATACTAATTTAATTTATTAAAAAATATGCATAAGTCTTTACAAAATCTGAGGTTTTCTATCAAACCTCAATTACAGGAAACTGAAAGACCGTTAGAGATGGCTCGAACATTAAGTGTTCATCCATTAACATATCAAGAGCTTCCATATGATCCTGAATATTCTCAATATGCTGGAAGACTGACAACCGAAAAATTATCAAATGCTACTGCAGATGAACAATATTGGAAAACGAAACAGGAAGTTATTTTTAGGCATACTGGAGAACATCCTTATGAAATTAAAGGCCCAGATGCACTTAAGTTACTACAAAAAATTTTTCCTCGAGATATTTCAAAAGTTAAAAAAGGAAGATGTTCTTATCAGTTTGCTTGCTATCACAATGGTGGAATAATTACCGATGGATTACTTTTAAGAATTGATGATGAAAGATATTGGTTTGCTCAAGCAGATGGAGAAATGTTTTCGTGGTATAATGCCCATTCTGAGGGGTTAGATGTAGAAATTCTGGAGCCAAATGTTTTTGTTAGTCAAGTACAAGGTCCAAAGTCTATGGATCTTCTTGATAACTTGATTGATGAACCAATAGCAAAATCTTGGAATTATTTTGATTGGGTTGAAGTGACTATGGCTAAAGAGAAAGTTATAGTAAGTCGTACTGGATTTACAAATGAGCTTGGATGGGAAATATATTTTAGGCCCGAAAATAATTCAGAAAAATTAGGAGATTTAATTCTGAACGAAGGTTCAAAAATGGGAATGATTATTACAGGGACTCCTGCATTTAGAGGCAGGAGAATAGAGGCAGGACTACTTTCTGCCGGTCAAGATTTTTCAATTGAAACGACTCCTTTTTCCGTAGGTTTAGGACATTTTGTTGACTTCAAAAAAGATAATTTTATTGGAAAAAAAGCATTACTTGATGCAAATAAAGAATGCCGAAGTTGGGGTATTAGAGTTGTAGATGGTATTGCAAAAAAAGGAAGGTCTTTAAAATTAAATGGGAAAATTGTTGGTAAAGTGACATCAAGTACATGGTCTCCTTATCAAGTTTGTGGTGTTGGGATAGCACTACTGGACAATTCAGAAATTGGTCCTGGAACAGTGATAGATGTAGAGTGTATAGATAATAAAATTCATAAAGCAGAACTTTGTAAATTACCAATGTATGATGCCAAAGGTGAAATAGTGAGAGGTATCAAAAAAGATATACCTCAAAAACCTGCACCGTGGGCAGGTATTAGAAATTAATTAATTTTATAACTTTAATTAATTTAATGTCTAAATTAGAAAAAAAAATAATTGCAATAGGTGGAGGCGGATTTACTCATCAATCTGATGAAGGCTTAGATGATTTTGTTATTAACCAATCTACAAATAAAAATAAAAAAATTGGTTTTTTAGCTACAGCTAGTAAGGATGATAATACAAAAATTGATCTATTTTATAAAAGATTTGAAAATAAAACTTCAGAATTATCTCATTTTAACCTTACATCTAATATCGTTGGTTTTTCTCAATGGATTTTTGATAAACATGTAATTTATATAGGAGGAGGAAATACTGCCTATATGTTAGAACTTTGGAAAAATTGTAATTTAATTAATATTTTTAAAAATGCTTATGAAAAAGGAATAATATTATCAGGTGTTAGTGCTGGTGGTGTGTGTTGGTTTGATTGGATTTTGTCATACTCTTTAGGTTCGGGATATAAGGTTTTAAAAGGTATCAACTTGATATCAGGGAGTTGTACGCCACACTCATTAGAAAATAATAGAATGTCTCAATATCAATCAGAAATTAAAAAAAACAAGTTGCCTCCAGGAGTTGCTATAGATGATGGTGTTGCTGTACTTTTTGTTAATGGAGTTGCTAAAGAAGTTTATTCTGCTAGGGAAAATTGTGATGCATATTTTGTTGATAAAAATAATAAAATTAGTCTAAAAGAGTATATAAATAAATTATGAATAACGTAGTAGCAAGTGAAAAAATTCATAGCGTTGAAGAAGCAAGAATTGTTGCAAAAAAACGTGTTCCAAAATTAATGTTTGATTTTGTTGATGGTGCCTCAGGTGACGAACGATTATGTGAGAACAATAGTAAATCATTAGACCAAATAAGATTACAGCCAAAAGTTTTACGAAATGTAGAAAAAAGAATTATAAAAAAAGATATTCTTGGATTTGAATATAACCAACCATTTGGTTTTGCGCCGATGGGTATGTGTAATTTAACTTGGCCAGGTGCTGATAAAATGTTAGCTGAAGAAAGTCTTTCAAGTAATGTGCCTATGTGTGTGTCAATGGCTTCCTCAACCTCTCTAGAAAATATGTATGAATTTTCTAATGGAAATGTTTGGCTACAACTTTATAATTTTCAAGATGAAGAATTTGTTATGGAGTTATTAGATAGAGCCGAGAGAACTGGTTATAAGGTTGCAATTTTAACTGTAGATGTGCCAATACAATTTCGTAGAGCTAAAGATAATCGAAACGGTTTTAATGTACCTTTTAACCTTGGATTAAAACAATTTGTTGACTTTGCAACTCATCCAAATTGGTCAATTAGTACTTTGCTTAATGGTATACCAAAACCAATGAATTACGAAACATCCAAGAAGGGTAACAAATTTGTAAGAAGTGAGAGTAGAGGTGCTACAGATTGGGATACACTAAAAAGGATTAGAGAAAAATGGAAAGGTAAGTTAATAATTAAAGGAGTGATGTCATCTAAAGATGCAATCAAAATCAAATCTGAAGGTGCTGATGCAATACAAGTATCAAATCATGGTGGAAGACAATTGGATAGTGCTTTAACATCAATTGAGGCATTACCTTTAATAAGAAATGCATTAGGAAATGATTTTCCAATTATTTTCGATAGTGGAATTAGAGGTGGAAGTGATGTGGTTAGAGCTTTAGCAATGGGTGCTGATTTTACAATGATTGGTAGACCTTTAATGTATGGAATTGGCGCAGATGGTGCCAACGGACTAAAACGTGTTGTAGATATAATAAAAGATGAAATAAGTACTGCATTGGGATTAGTTGGTTTAACTGATATAAAAGATATTTCTTCAGATATAATTTCAGAAAGGTTTATAAGAGACTTTAAATATTAGATGTCAGAAAAAAAAATCAGAGGTGGGTCATTAATTGCTAGAGCCTTAAAAGACAAGGGTATAAAACATGTGTTTACTTTGTCCGGAGGTTTTTGTAATCCAGCACTTGAAGGATTTATGGAGTGTCAGATGGAAGTAATAAACTGTCCCCATGAACAAATAGCAGGACATATTGCCGACGGACATACTAGAATTACCAGAAAACCTACAGTTTGTCTTGTAGGTCCAGAAGGATTTGCAAATGCAGTACCTTCAATGATGGAAGCTTGGGGTGAAAGATCACCTGTAATATTTATAACTGGTTCCAGTAGTTTGAAAAGACAGGGTTCAGGTGGGTTTAAGGAAATTGATGATGTCGCTATTGCTGCACCGCTAACTAAGTATAGCGCGAGTATAACAGATGGCACTAGAATAAGGGAATTTGTAGACAAAGCATACAGAATAGCAACCAATGGATATCCAGGAGCTGTTCATTTAAGTTTGCCTGTTGATATTATGTTTTCATCATTTTCTGAAGATGTTGGTCTTGAAGAGAGACCATTTTCACATCAAAAAAAACCTATAGTTAAAGCATGGCCTGACCCATTACAAATGTCTGAAATATTAGAACTTGCTTGTAATTCAAAAAAACCAGTTTTAATTGGTGGTCACGGAGTTTGGTGGTCTGAGTCTGAAAAAAAATTAGAGGAAGTAGGAAATACTTTAAATATTCCCATATTTAATATTCCTTATCACCAAAAGTTACTGGGCGAAGAAGCTAATGCTTATATGGGTTTAGCTGATATACATCAATATCCTCCATCTAAGTTTGCATTAAACGAATCTGACTTAGTTTTAATGGTTGGGGCAAGATTAGATAATCAGATGAATTTTGGAAACCCTCCACTTTTTCCAAAAACAACTAGGCTTATTTGTATCAATGGATCTCATGAAGAAATAGAGCTTAATAGGGCTGCAGATATTAACCTCCTATGTGATCCAGGTGTATTTTTTGATACTTTAAACAAACTTAAAATTAGTAATAAATGGAATTTAGATAAAAAGTGGTTTGATCTTAACAAATCAAAAAAAATGGAGTGGGTTGATAAAACTTTAAACAATTTAAGCAAAGAAACAAAAGAAGCTGAAATGAATGGAGGAAAAATGCATCCTCTTCAATTAGCCTTAGATGTTCAAGATGCCATTGGAGAAAAAGATTGGTTAGTAATTGATGGGGGTAACACACATTTTTGGTCTGAAATTGCAATAAATATTGCAGGATCTAAAGGAAAAAAAATTGGAGGAATTCTCCATCCAGGTACTTTTAGTATGTTGGGAGTTGGTGTACCTTTTGCTCTTTCTGCGAAAAACTTAAATCCTAATTCAAATGTAGTTCTAATTAGTGGTGATGGCGCTTTTCTTTCAGGAGGATTGTCAATTGAAGCTGCTTTCCAAGAAAATAAACCTATAGTAGTAGTAATTGATAATAACGGTGGATTAGATTGCATATCTCAGCAACAAGAAAGGTTATTTGATAATGGAAAACACTTTGCAACAGATTTTAGAGATATACCATTTCACAAAATTTTTGAAGGCTTTGGAGGTCATGGTGAACTTGTGACAAAAAGAGAACAACTTGCTCCAGCTTTAAAAAGAGCAATAGAGAGTGGTAAAACTGCGTGTATCAACGTGAAAGCTAAAGGCGTTATTAGTCCAATAGTTGCTGCGGTTAGTGATAAAAGAGATAAGGCTTCAATAGAATAAAATATGGCAACTTTATCATCTCATCTTCTAAATTCTAGCAATGGGAGCCATGCAAGTGGAGTAAAGGTAATAATTAATCAAATTAATCGATCTGGATTAAAAAAAACATTTTATGAAACAGAAACAGATGAAGAGGGAAGAATTATAAAAAATTTTGAACTATCTGAAAATGATTGTGCTTGCGAATATGAAATGATTTGCAAAACTGCTGAATATTTTTCGGAAAAAAAGATTGTTTCAGAAATAACTATTAAATTCAAAATGGAAGATCCTAAAAAAAAGTATCATTTACCAATTATCATTTCGCCAAATGGATATTCTATTTGGTGGTCTAAATAATAATAATAAATAAATTTCTATGACAAAAAATATTAAATTGAATATGTCTCGAAGAATTAGAAGAACACCTTATACCAGTATGGTTGAAAAGCATGGTGTTTCTGATTTTACAGTTGTAAACCACATGCTTCTTCCAAAAGGTTTCAAAAATTCTGTTGAAACTGATTATTGGCATTTAAGTAAAGATGTACAGATTTGGGATGTTTCTTGTCAAAGGCAAGTCCAAATTAGTGGACCTGACGCCTCTAAACTTGTTCAAAAATTAACACCTCGATCAATTAAAAAAATGGAAACAGGAAAGTGTTTTTATATTCCGATACTTAATGAAAAAGCTGGTATGATAAATGATCCTGTATTACTGAAATTAGATGACGATATGTTTTGGATATCGATTGCGGATTCAGATATTCTATTGTGGGCCAAAGGATTTGCATTAGGCTTAGATCTTAATGTGAATATTGAAGAGCCTGATGTATATCCACTTGCAATACAAGGTCCAAAGTCGGAAGAACTTATGACTAAAGTTTTTGGAGAAGATGTAAAAAAAATTAAATTTTTCAATTTTAGAATTATGGATTTTATGGGTACAAAACAAGTTGTTGCTAGATCAGGTTATAGTAAGCAAGATGGATTTGAAATATATTTTAAAGTTCATGATAGTCATTTTGATAGTATTGAGATGGGAGAAAAACTGTGGAAAATAATTTGGGATGCTGGACAAGAGTTTAATATTTCACCTGGCTGCCCTAATTTAATTGATAGAATTGAAGGTGGACTTATGTCTTATGGGAATGATTTCACAAATGAAAATAATCCCTTCGAATGTAATTTAGAAAAATATTGCAGCCCTGATGTCGATCACCATTTTATAGGAAAAGAGGCGTTAAAATCAGTTCAAAAAAATGGAATAATTCAAAAAATCAGAGGAATAATTTTTGATGGAGAAGCTTGTTCGGGAATTGGCCAACCCCTGCCAGTTTTATCAGATAAAAACAAAAAAATTGGTCAAATAACATCAGGTATTTATTCTCCAAGAATTAAAAATAATATTGGTTTGTCAATGATTTTGAGAGACTTTTGGGAAGTTGGAGAAAATGTAACTGTTCAAATGTTAGATGGAAAGAAAAGAAAAGGAATTATTACCACTTTGCCATTTCCTGAATAAAAATATATACAAGAGTTTTATTATAAAATGTTTAAAGCAGTCATAGCAGGTTATTCTAGATCTCCTTTTACAATGGCAAGAAAAGGTGAATTAATAGATGTTAAGCCAGTTAATTTACTGGCTGAAGTGATTAATAATCTCGTTACAAAATCTAGAATTAAACGTGAAGATATTGAGGACATAGTCGTAGGTTGTGCTTTTCAAACGGGTGAACAATCTTTTAATATTGGAAAATTAGTAACATTTTTAACTAATATGGACATAAAAACATCTGGCATGACTGTGGATAGATGGTGTGGATCATCTATGGAAGGAATACACGTTGCTGCAGGAAAAATTGCAATGGGATCTGGGAAAGTTTTTGTGTGTGGTGGTGTCGAAAGTATGACAAGAGTAAATACTGGTTTTGAATCAATGCCATATCCTTATTCTAAAAAAGAAAATCCAAATGTATATTTTACGATGGGAACAACTGCAGAAAATGTTGCAAAGCAATATTCTATATCAAGAAATGAACAACAAGAATTTGCAATTTCTAGTCACAAAAAAGCTTTCGAAGCACAGGCTAAAGGAAATTTTAATAATGAAATTGTTTCAATTGGAAATTGTTCTAAAGATAGCAACATAAGACCTAACAGTAATCAAGAAAAGTTAGATGGATTAAAATTAGCATTTGATCAGAATGGAACTGTTACTGCTGCAACATCTTCTCCTTTAACGGATGGAGCTGCTGCAACTTTAATTTGTGAGGAGCAATATGCTAAAGATAATAATTTAGAAATTTTAGCAAAAATTGTTTCTACATCAGTTCAAGGATGTAAGCCAGAAACAATGGGGTTGGGTCCAATAGGAGCTTCTCAAAAAGCTTTAGAAAGAGCAAATCTAACTATTAATGATATTGATATAATAGAGTTAAATGAGGCTTTTGCTTCCCAGTCTTTAGCTTGCATAAAAGATCTTAAGATTGACCAAAATAAAGTTAACATAGATGGCGGTGCATTAGCTTTAGGTCACCCCCTAGGTGCTACAGGTGCAAGAATTACGGGTAAAGCAGCCCAACTCTTAAAAAGAGAAAATAAAAAGTATGCTTTGGCAACTCAATGTATAGGTTTAGGAATGGGTATTGCCACTATAATAGAGTCTATTTAAGATTTATAAATGGAACAAATACCTTTTGATAAAAGATCTGGAAAAATTTGGTTTAATAATGAATTGGTCGAATGGCAAGATACAAAAGTTCATGTCATTAGTCATGGAATGCACTATGCAAGCTTAGTCTTTGAGGGTTTGAGGGTTTATAATAAAAAAATATTCAAGCTAGAGGAACATACAAAAAGATTATTTCATTCTGCAAAAATTATGGATATGAAGATTCCATACTCTGAAAATGAAATAAACACAGCAACAATAAAACTTGTTAAAGATCAAGGTATAGAAAATGGATACATCAGGCCCTTCGTGTGGAGAGGTAGTGAAATGATGGGGGTGTCTGCCCAAAAAACAAAAATTAATGTTGCTATAGCTATATGGGATTGGCCTGCATATTTTGATCCAAAATTAAAATTAAAAGGAATCAAGCTTAATATTTCAAAATGGCAAAGACCTCCTCAAAATTCATCTCCATGGAATAGTAAAGCTGCAGGTTTGTATATGATTTGTACACTTTCTAAACACGAGGCAGAGAAGAACGGTTTTACCGACTCCCTCATGCTTGATCATGAAGGTAATATTGCTGAAGCAACTAGTGCTAACATTTTTTTTAAAGATAAGAATAATGAATTAAATACTCCTATCCCAGATTCTTTCTTGGATGGTATAACAAGAAAAACAGTAATAGATTTAGCAAAATCAAAAAATATAAAAGTAAATGAGAGAAAAATATCTCCTAAAGAGTTACCAAATTTTTCTGGATGTTTTATAACAGGTACAGCTGCAGAAATTACACCTGTTGCAAATATATTAGAAAATAAATTTACAGTATGTGATTTAATTTTAGATTTAGCTTCAACGTACGATAAATTAGTTGGAAAAAATTAATATATAAATTTTAATTATCTACTAATTCCCCTCAATCTTTCTGATCTTCTTCTAAGCAATTCAGCAGTTACTAAAATTAGAGTAGATAAAATAATAAGACAGGTAGCTACTGCTAGTATTGTTGGGCTTAGTTGTTCTCTTAATCCAGTCCACATTTGAACTGGGATTGTTGTATTATCTAATCCTGCCAAGAATAATACTACTACCACCTCGTCGAACGAAGTTACAAAAGCAAATAAACCACCTGAAATCACTCCTGGCAATATTAAAGGTAACGTGATTTTCATAAATGTATTTACAGGATTACTTCCTAAGCTTGAGGCAGCCCTGGTTACACTGTGATCGAAGCCTGAAAGTGTAGCTGTTACTGTGATAACAACAAATGGAGTCCCTAGTATAATGTGAGCTAAAATTATTCCTGTATGTGTCGCTGCTAAACCAACTTTTGCCATAAAAAAGAAAATTGCAACACCTGATATAATCAATGGAACTATCATAGGTGAAATTAAAACTGCCATAATTAAACCTTTGTATGGCATATGTCTGCTACTAAGTCCTAAAGCTGCCAAGGTTCCTAAAATAATTGATCCTATAGTTGCAAATATTGCAATTATAAAACTATTTTTTGCTGCTAATCCCCATGGATTTTTGGTTCCATACACCATTTCATGATACCATCTTAACGAAAAAGCATCAGGATCAAGATTTTTCATACCTTCAGAAAAAACTAAAAATTCTTCTGCATTAAATGATAAAGGGAAGATTACAAATAAAGGAGCAATCAAAAAAATAAATACAAAAGTACAAAAACCAATATAAAAATAATGCCAAATTCTATATCTTGTCTCTGTATAAGTAGGTAATGCCATGTTTAACCTAATTTAATATTATCTACTCCGACTAATTTGTTATAAATCCAATAAACAACCAAAACTCCTGTTAACAACATTAAACCCATTGCAGATGCAAAACTCCAGTCTAATGTTTCTTTCATGTGATATGCAATGTGGTTACTAATTAAAGTTCCTGATGCTCCTCCGACTAGTGCTGGGGTAATATAATATCCTATTGCTAATATGAATACCAACAGACAACCTGCGCCAATTCCTGGAATTGTTAATGGAAAATAAACTTTCCAAAAAGCTACAAAAGGTGTACCGCCTAAAGACTTTCCAGCTCTCATTAAACTTGGAGATATTGTTTTCATCACACTGTAAAGTGGAAGAACCATAAATGGTAATAATATTTGAGTCATCGCAACATAGGTTCCAACTTTATTATACATCATCTCAGGTCTATTATTATCTGCGACAAGACCAATCATAACAAAAAAATCATTGACTACTCCTTGTTGCTGTAACAAAATCATCCAACTTGCAGTTCTTACAAGTAAAGAAGTCCAAAAAGGTAATAAGACACATATCATCAATAGATTGCTGTATTTCATAGGCAATGTCGCTAATAAATGAGCTATTGGATAACCCATTAAGAAACAAAAAATAGTCACAAACAAGGCTATTTCTAAAGTTCTTAACCATAGTATTCTATGAATTCTTCTATCTTCATCTACTTGTGCAATACTTCCATCTGCAGCATAATACATATCCATACCTTTTAAATACTTGGCCATAGTATATGGAGGAGCAGTTCTTTTAATTGCTTGCCAGTACTCAACATTTCTCCATCTTTTATGGATTTTCATTATTTGCTCTTTGATACTTATGGTTTCATCAATTTTATTTCTTTTAATTTGTCTCATTAGTTTTTTTACAATCGAATTAAATCCATTTTTTTCTTTATTTAATCTTTGACCAAGTTTTCCTTGTTCTTGATTTTTAACTAACACTTTAAAATCGAGGTAAAAACCAGCAAAAACTTCCTCAGGCGGTAATTCTTTTCCATCCCACTTCTCCATGGCTTTAAATGTTTTTGGAAGCATGTTGGTTATCATTTTATCATCAATACTTCTCGTGAACATTTCTCCAATAGGAAAAACATAAGTGATAAATAAAAATAAGAGTAATGGAGCTACAAGAAGAAAGGCTTTGATTTTATTCTTCTTTTCAGCTTTTTTTAAACTGACTTCTAGTGGTATTCCATCAGTAGTTAAAATTTGTTTAGTTTCAGAGCTCATAAAAAAAGGGCGGTTAGTTAATAACCGCCCTAAATATATTATATTAATTCAGTGTTTAAAACTGAAATTATAGGCCTGCTTTCATTGCTTCCCACTTTTCACCAATCTCTGTTCCATTATCAGCCCAGTAAAAAGGATCAACTAAGAAATATCTCTTAGTATTTGCTGGAGCAGTTGGCATTTGAGGCATCATTTCAGTTTTACCATCTTTGTACCAAGGCTCATTAGCTTTGATAATTTCTAAGGATGATAATCTATATGGAGCATATGCTATATACTTTGCGCTACCAGCTAACATTTCTGTATTAGTCATCATAGCTAAAGCTTTTTTAGCGTTTGCTTCGTCTGGTCCACCTTTAACAAGTGCAAAATACTCGTAGTCAAGACCTTGACCATCCCATACTTGTTTAATTGGAGCACCTTCACCAATTTCAGCATTAAAGAATCTTCCGTTCCAACCAGTTGCCATTACTACTTCACCAGCTACTAAAAGTTCTGGTGGTTGAGCACCTGCAGACCAAAATACACATCCACCATTAGGATCTGTACATAGTTCTTTAATTTTATTCATTGCTCTATCAACTCCACCATCTGCTTCTAGTTTTCTGTAAAGCAATTCTCCACCTTTACCCATTTTTACACCATCAGCAGCTAAGGCAATTTCTAAGTTTGTTAGAGCACCTTTGTAGATTGCTCTTTTACCTGGAAATTTTTTAGTATTGAAAAAGTCTTTGATAGTTTTTGGTTCTTTGCCACCAAATGCTCTTGTATCAAAAGCGTAATTCCAAGAATACAGAATATTACCTACTGCACACTCACTTGGCATTGGAGCAAAAAAGTCCTTACTTGCAGGAGTTCCGTCTGGAGCTGCTGGAAAGTCTTTATCAAAATCAAATTTAACAAATATTCCTTCATCACAACCATTAATAGTATCAAATGCAAATACATCGATAATATCCCAAGTTATAGCACCTGCTTCTTTTTGTGCTTTAATTTCAGATAATCCACCAGAATAGTCTACCCAGTTGATATCAATACCAAGTTTCTTAGCTGTTGGATCACCGTACCCTTGTTTTTGAGAATCCGTATATGCTCCACCCCAAGATGCTACAGTAACAGCAAAGGCTGAAGAGGTTACAGATACAACAAATGAAAGAGCAAGTAACAATTTACTTAATTTTCTCATTATTCCTCCGTTAAACGTTTAATATAAATTAATTTATATAACTAAATTACACCAAAATGGTAATTAAGAGTCAACAGCTTAAACTGAGCAGTTCTGATAGATAAAGCTGAATGATGTGTCGTCTATTTTGGGTCTAAAGCTCTAGCGTCATAACTATTCCATCCAATTTTAATTTCTTGGCTCACTTTAAGCTCTAAATTGGATGAACTATTTGGCACTTTTAAAATAAATTCTGGATTACCTAATAAATTTACTCGAACTCTTGTGTGATCTCCATGATAGATTACCTCTTCAATCTTACCACTAAACATATTATCCATTTTTTCATTAGGTTCTATTAAAGCTCTTTCCGGTCTAAGAGATACAGTCGTTTTTTCACCTTTAGATTTAACAGAAATAGCATTAGATAATATCTCAGCATTTGACAATTTAACTTTACATTTATCTCCTGAAACATCTGATACCTCTCCATTAAATGTATTATTTTCACCTATAAATTCTGCTACAAATGAATTTACAGGTTTTTCATATAACTCGGCTGGACTTGATAACTGTTGAACTTTACCATCGTTAAAAACTGCAATTCTATTAGACATTGTTAATGCTTCACTTTGATCGTGAGTAACATAAACTACTGTCACTCCAATACTTTCATGAATATGTTTGATTTCGTATTGCATGCTCTCCCTTAAATTTTTATCTAGAGCGCCTAAGGGTTCATCCATCAAAACTACTGCTGGATCAAAAACTAAGGCTCTAGCTACAGCAACCCTTTGTTGTTGGCCACCTGAGAGCTGACCCGGCATTCTTGTTTCAAATCCATTTAGTGAAACCATTGACAATGCTTTATCAACTTTTTTATCAATTTCATCTTTTTCCATTTTTCTTACCCTTAATGGAAAGGCTAAATTTTCATATACTGTCATGTGTGGAAATAATGCGTAATTTTGAAATACCATTCCAATCCCTCTTTTGTGAGGTGGAATATTAGAAATTATATTTCCATCTAATAAAATCTCTCCGTTCGTCGGAGTTTCAAACCCAGCAAGCATCATCAAACAGGTAGTTTTGCCAGATCCAGAGGGTCCAAGCATAGTAATAAATTCTCCTTCTGCAATATCTAATTGAAGATCTTTAACAACTAAAACTTTACCATCGTAACTTTTATCAACTTTATCAAATTTAACGAATTCTGGATTTTTAGACATAAAATTAAATATAAAACATTTGTATTGATAGATTTCAATAGCTAATTAGTTCTTAATATGAAGCTCTTTTGGAAAATTACAAAACAATTCTGATCCATTCTCAGTCACTCTAATTGCCTCTGAAGCTTCAACACCCCAATCTCCAAATTGCATAACTGCAATCATGTGGAAACAAACATTAGGTTCTAGGACTGTCATATCTCCTTTATATATATTAAGAGTATGCTCGCCCCAGTCAGGGGGATAACCAATGCCAATTGAATAACCAGTTCTTGATCTTTTTTCTATTCCGTATTTGTCTAGAATTTTCCAAAACTCTTGAGCTACATCGTCAGCAGTATTGCCAGGTCTAACTGCTTTAATACCTGTATTTAAGGCTTCAATAGTTTTGTTCATAGTATCAATTTTTAATTGATTAGGTTTTCCCAGGAGTACGGTTCTTGCCATTGGTGCATGATACCTATTATAAACACCAGAGAGTTCTATAATTGTAGCCTCCCCTTCTACAAACTTATCCTGAGTTGCAGTTAAATGAGATGCTGAAGTCCCTTTTCCTGTTGGCAACAAAGTTGCAATACTTGAATATTCACCACCAAACTCTTCAGTTCCACTGAACAATGTTTTTTGTATTTCACCCACAGCATCGCACTGTCTGACTCCTGGATTGATGACATTCATTGCAGTTCTCATTCCTTTTTCTGAAATTTGGGCAGCAGATTTCATATAACTAATTTCTGTATCCGATTTAACTAATCTTGCCCAATTTACTATTCGATCACAATCCTTGATTTTTGCATTTGGTAGACCTTGTTTAATTTTCTCATAACAATAAGCTGTAAAATAATGAGCATCCATCTCTAAACCAATCGATAATTTATCCCATTTTCTCTCTTTGATTATTTCAACTAATCGATCATAAGGATGACTTGGCCATGTATGTATGTATTCTTCGTCATAGACCAGTATGTTTTCATTCTTTAAATATGTTTTTATATATGCACCTCCTGCATCTTGGGCTCTTACAAAACACAAAGGCTCTTCTGCATTGACATGAACAATAGCACATTGTGCATAATAGAAAGACCAGGCATCATAACCTGTTAAATAATTTAAATTATTTGTATCATGGGAAATTAAAAGCTCGATGCCTTTTTCTAGCATCATTTTTTGAACTTTTTTTAGTCTTTGTTGATATTCGTCTTTGGTAAAAATCATCAATTGGCTTGGAATAATTTTCCAAATCCTTTTACAGAGTTATTTTTGTTTATTTTAACGAGTGTATCCCAAATTAACGCCTGATTACTTGACAATACAGTAGTATTTAATTTGTTTTCTAATTTATCTATGATGGGTAAAACTGGCAAAGCTGTACAAGAGACGAATAAAGCCTCTGCACCTTTTAAATCAATTCTAGATAATACATCATATAAATAATTCTGGTCAATTTTTCCAATGTCATAATCTGACTCAATATCAAAGTATGAATTAGAAGTAACTACAAAACCTTCACTTTTAAAATATTTTAAAACTTCGTCGTTTAGTATTTTGCTGTAAGGAGTGAAAATAGAAATTTTATTAATTTTCATTTTTTTTAGTGCTTTAATTGCAGCAGTACTTGGCGTCGTAACATCTGCCATCGGTTTTGCTGCTTTTACTTTTTGTTCAATAGAATTAAATCCAGCTGCAATAGTGCCAGATGTACATCCATAAACTATACAATCAATTTCTTGATCAGGTAATATATCCTTTGTTACTTCTGTTACTTTATCTGACATTTTGATCAGATTTTCTTTTGTTAGAGGATTGTAGCACTCAATACGATTAACAAAAAAATCGATATCACGATCTTTAATTACATTAATGAAATCTCTTTCAATCATAAAATCACTTGCGAGAGCAATAAGACCAACTCTAGGATTTGATTTACTGATATATTTTGGTTCTATTTTTGTTGAATTCATATTTTAAAAAGTGAATATATCACAAGTTCTTTAATAATCATTAATATTAAAAAATATCGACATGAATTTAAAAGATACCTTTATTGCATCTTTGGTTCCTATATTTTTAGGTTTTGGTTTCGTAATAGCAAAACCTGCTTTTGAGTCTTTTCCACCAATTTTATTAATGGGTATAAGATTTACATTTGCAGCATTACTATTAATTTGGTGGTTTCCAATACCCAAAGGTTATTTAAAAAAAATATTTTTTGCATCCCTAGTTGCAAATTCTTTACAGTATAGCATTACATACACAGGACTAAATTATATTGATGCGTCAGCTGCAGTTTTATTGGTGCAAACTGAAGTTCCATTTGGTGTAATTTTTGCGTATTTTATGCTCAGAGAAAAACCAACTATTAGAGCCTTATTAGGTATAGCTATTGCTTTTGTTGGCGTTTATATTTTAACTGGGTCACCCAACTTAGATGGAAAATTTTTTGGTATAATTCTTACAATTATTGGATCTGCGATTTGGGCGTTAGGTCAAGTTATTGTAAAACCATTGAGCAAAGAAATAAATCCACTTGCACTTGTTGCATGGCTTGCTTTATTTTCTGGACCACTTTTGATTACACTGTCTAGTATAATTGATGGTGATACTATAAAATATTTATCAGAAGCAAAATTTGATCATTGGATGATTGCTTTTTATATAGGATTTATAATGCAGCCAGTTACTTACGGTTGCTTTTATTATGTTTTAAAAAATAATCCACTTTATAAAGTTCTTCCTATTGTAACTATGGGTATCCCACCAACTGGTTTATTAGCAGCAATATTTCTTTTAGGAGAAAAACCAACTCAAGAATTATTTATAGGTGGAGCAATTATTATAGTTGGGGTAATTTTAATTGTATTTACAAAAAATAAAACAGAGGAGGTTGAAAAATGAAAATAGGCTTTATTGGCTTGGGTAATGTGGGGGGCAAACTTGCTAGTAGTTTGATGAGAAATAAATTCGATTTGACTGTAAGAGATCTAGATAAAAATTTAACTAAATCATTTGCAGATCAAGGGGCTAAAGTTGTAAATACTCCTAAAGAATTAGCAGAAGAAGTAGATCTTATAATTACCTGTCTTCCTTCACCAATTATCTGTGCAGAGGTTATGGAAGGAGAAGATGGTATTTTAAATGGTCTTTCAGAAAAGAAAATTTGGCTTGAAATGAGTACTACAGATGGTGCTGAGGTTAAAAGAATTGGTAAAAAAGTAATTGAAAAAAAAGCTATACCTTTAGATGGTCCTGTGAGTGGTGGTTGTCATAGAGCAGCTACAGGAAATATCGCAATTTTTGTTGGGGGTGATAGGAAGTCTTTTGAAAAAATCTTACCTGCATTAACCGTAATGGGAAGAAAAGTATTACACACTGGAGGTCTTGGAAGTGCAAGTATACTAAAAGTTATTACTAATTATTTAGCCTCTGTTCATTTAGTCGCTCTTGGCGAAGCATGGACTGTAGCAAAAAAATCAAACTTAGACCTAAGCAAAGTGTATAAAGGGATTGCTGTATCATCAGGAAATTCTTTTGTTCATGAAACGGAAAGCCAAGTAATTCTAAATGGCTCATACAATATAAATTTTACAATGGATTTAGTTTTAAAGGATACAGGATTATTTGATGATTTAGCAAAAAAGTTGAATGCTCATTTAGAAATTTCTCCAAAAATTGTAGAGATTTTTAAAGATGGACAAAAAAAATATGGTTCTCGGGCTTACTCCTCAATGATTGTTAAAAGAATGGAAGATTTAAATAATATTGATTTTAGAGCCGATGGGTTTCCAAATGAATTAATTGATAATGAGTCTGAAGTAAAAGGATTTGAAATTTAGTCTTAAAAAATGCATGTAATTCATAGAGGTATTGTGAATAAAAAATTCAAAGAAAATTTACTTTCATCATTTAAAAAATCGTTTAACTCAGGATTTGGAATTGAAACTGATATTCATGCTACTAAAGATCAAAAGTTTATTTGTTTTCATGACTTTACTTTTAATAGAATGTTTAAAAAAAATTTAAGTATAAAAAATTTGAATTATGCAAATATAAAAAAGATTAGTAGTCTAAAAAAATCTCCAATCCCTCTTTTAGATGATGTTTTAATTGCCTCTAAAAACAAATATCCTTTATTAATTGAATTAAAACCAACTTTTTCAAGTAAATTACTTAAAAAATTAATAAAAATATCCTCAAAATATTCAAAATGTATTTTTATTTCATTTAAGCATATTAATATTTATCGATTACTCAGCATAAAAAGCAACATAAATGTTGGACTTTCTTTTGCAAACAATTCATCTATTAAAACAATTATTCAAAAGTCTAAAAATCCTAAAATAAAATTTTTGGTACTAGATAAAGTTTTTTTAAACAAAAAAAAAATTCAAGATTTAAAAATTGATAAATTTTTTTATACAATTAAAAAAAGGAGAGACTTTAAAAAATATCATGAAGATAATAACTTAATCTTCGAAAACTTATAATATTATTTTTTTAAATAATTTAATCTTCCAATAATTTCGTCTCTATCCATATAATAACCTTGAAGATGTCTATGACCAGAACTTGGGTCGAATGCTGTTCTTCCATGCAGTACTCTTCTGTTGTTAAAAGAATATATATCGCCTGGCTCTAAACGGAAATTAACTTGAAATTTATTGTCATGTAGTAAAATACCAAATCTACGATGAGCTTTGTAAACTTTTTCCATTAAATCAGGGTGACAATCAAGTACATCCATAGTTGCAATACTAAATCTGATATCATGAAAATCTCCATCCTTAGTTAGACTAATTGCAGGAGCATGAAAACCTCTATGGGACTCTTGTGTATAATCCATATCTCTAAATTTTAATGGTACTTTTACTAAGGTATCAAAAATTTCCTTTTCATTATTTTTTAAATATTCGCCAACAGCAAATCCATCTACTGCTGAGGAGTCGCCCCCATTAGCAGAATTTACTAAGCAATGTAAAAATTGATAACCTGGTGGTAATTCAAACCAAGGTAAATCCATGTGATTTCTAAGAGCATGAGCTGTATAAGCTGAGTTATTTGGCTTTGGTATATTTATCACCTCAAATGGAGTTTTAAAAAATGTTTCTCTAACATGGCTTATTCTGTTTAGAAGTGGAAAAGCAGATTTTTCTTTTAATGGAGCATTTTTTACAATTGCAATACCTTTGTGATGTAAAAGCTCAAGCCATTTAACTAAACCTTCATCTGAATTTAAGATTTCATCATGTTCTACACAAACCGTATCAAAATTATTTTTAAGATCTTTGTTCCATAATTTGTAAGGAGAGATATATTTAGTCTTATTTTTTAAAGTATAACAGTTATTTCTCAACCAATTTATGTCATATTGACTGGTGTGTTCACCTTCACTCCACTCTACTTGTAAATATCTCGACTCTTTAATTTCAAATTTTTTTATATTTAAATTATCTGAAACATTTAAAATATTAAACATTCTGTGCCTTGAGTCTTTATCATGAGCCGTTGGACAATTATCTCTAAGCCACATATAATTAAAAGCACTCTCTTCACCATCAGTCCACTTAATTTTAAGATCTGATTTTGATTTTTCAATTTTTTCAATTTGCACCATTTATAAATAATTATTTGTTAGCAAGTAATTGTCAATGCAATTTAGGGTTGAAATACATTTTTCTTTTCTTTGATCTAGGTACTCGTCCTGTTAAAACTATGTAAAAATGTCAAAGATTGAAATTAATAACGTATATAAAATATTTGGAAGTAACCCTAACTCTGTTTTACCCAAAGTAAAAGAAGGGGCAACTAAAGATGAAATTTTAGAAAATACTGGTCATACAGTCGGTCTAGATAATGTATCTCTAAAAATTGAAGAAGGTGAGACTTTTGTTTGTATGGGCTTATCTGGTTCAGGAAAATCAACACTAATAAGGCATCTTAACAGATTAATTGATCCGACAGATGGAGAAATTTTAATAGAAGGTACGAATGTGATGAACTTAAATAAAGAACAATTGATTGAATTTAGACGTCACAAAATGAGTATGGTTTTTCAAAGGTTTGGGTTATTTCCTCATAAAACAGTAATTCAAAATGTTGGGTATGGACTTGAAATGCAGGGAAAAGCTGAAGAAGAAAGAAATAAAATTTCTATGGAAAAAATTAATGCTGTTGGTTTAATTGGTTTTGAAAATCAGTATCCAGCTCAATTATCAGGAGGCATGCAGCAGCGTGTTGGTTTAGCTAGAGCTTTAGCTACTGATACTGATATTATGTTAATGGATGAAGCATTTAGTGCTTTAGATCCTTTAATTAGAAGTGACATGCAGAAACAATTAATAGATCTTCAATCACAATTGAAAAAAACTATAGTCTTTATAACACATGACCTAGACGAGTCTTTAAGATTAGGTGACCACATTGGAATATTAAATGCAGGAAAATTAGTTCAAGTTGGAACACCTGAGGAAATAATCATGAAACCTGCAGATGACTATGTAAAAGCATTTGTTAAAGATGTTAATAGAGCAAAGGTTATTAGAGCTAAGATTATAATGAAAAAACCAAATGAAATAAGCAATATTGATAAATCTAACGTAATCAAAGTGCATGAAGATCAATTTATTGAGGAATTTTTACCTCAAATAGTTTGTTCAGACTCAAATTGTGAAGTGGTTGATAAAACAGGAAATATAAAAGGCTATATCACTAATCAAGAATTACAGTCTTCGTTGACAAGGTCATAGACTTAAAAAATAATTTAATATTATAAAGAATTTTTTTTTGGTATAGGTGCAAAATGTACGCTAACAACAATTCAAAAGGTATTGTTCTGATCATTATTGCAATGACCTTGTTCGCAATGCAGGATTCGCTTATAAAATTTATATTTGAAAAAGCAGCTCTTTATGAAATTTTTTTTGGAAGATATTTTGTAGCTGCAATTTTATTATTTTTTTTCATTAAGTATAAAAATGAAAAAGTTTCTCTCAAAACATACTACCCCATTTTAACTTTTGTAAGAGTAATATTACATTTTTTGGCTTTTTCAGCATTTTTTATTTCTTTAACTTATATGCCACTAGCGACAGCAAATGCATTATTTTTCTCATGTCCATTTTTTGTATCAATATTTGCAAAATTTTTTTTAAAAGAATTTATAGGTATAAGAAGATGGTCAGCTATAGCATTTGGTTTTATGGGTGTTTACATAGTTCTAAATCCAAATTTTGAAAATTTTGAATATAGAAATTTACTTCCTGTTTTGTGTGCATTTTTTTATGCGGCCTCAATGACAATTACTAAGTATACGTCTGATAAAGATGGGGTTTATACTCAATTATTTTACTTTTATCTTATAGCTATAATACTTTGTGTAATAATTTATATTTTTATGGGAAGTGGACAGTTAAATAATTCTAACTTTGATCCAACTACACAATTTATATTTAGAGAATGGTTTTCTAACATTGAATATACTTGGAAATTTATACTATTCTTTGGCTTTGCTGCATCAATAGCATTTGTTTGTATATTTTCTGCTTATATTGTGGCTTCCCCATCTGTTGTGTCTTTATTTGAATATTCTTTGATAATTATGTCGATGATACCAGGGTACTTTTTATTTAACGAAATTCCCTCTTTAAGAACTTTTTTGGGAGTTGCATGTATTATAGCAGCAGGTATTTATATCTATGTAAGAGAAAAAGCTAGAGATCAATATATTGCAACTGAAACTCCTGTAAGAAGATGATTAAAAATTTTATACCTACTATTAATATCTCTAGCATTGTTAAAAAGAACCAAGATCAAAAGAAAATATATTTAACAATAAAGAAAATTGAAAAAGCATGTATTGATGTTGGTTTTTTTCAAATTATAGGACACGGAATAGATCAAAAACAAATTAAAAATATTTGTAAAATAGGAAATAAATTTTTTAACTTATCTAATAAAAGTAAAAAAAAATTATCACCTAAAAAATGGAATAGTTTAAATAAGAATGTTTATAGAGGTTATTTTCCTTATGATGTTAACGGTAAAGAAGGTCTAGACTTAGGTGATCTTCAAGTAACAAAAAATTATTCTAATAAAATAAAAAACGTTAAGTACTTTAAGATTTAATTTCTATCCAAATCAAAAAAGGCCTGTTGAAATTTCAAAACAAGATGGCGCTTATCTAGGATGTGAAACTCATGTGGATAGTGGAATTTTTACAGTTTTATATCAAGATAAAAAAGGTGGATTACAAGTTCAAAATCGAAAGACAAAAAAATGGCACGATGTGCCATTCAATAAAAACGCTCTTGTTGTAAATACGGGAAGAGCACTAGAATATTTGACTAAAGGAAAATTTAAGGCCACTAACCATAGGGTGCTTTGGAACAGGTATAAAAGAATGTCGATTCCTTTCTTTTTTGAACCTTCTTATGATTTTAAAATGAGTCACTCTTTTTTTAAGGATAAAAAACTGAGAAATAATGGTCAGATCTATGAGAATTTTTTAAATAAATCGCTAAAAAAATTTATTGAATATCAACGATAGTAATAATAAGGTCTGCTTATAAAGCGATACATAACTCGTCGTTAAATTCATTGATTTACGAAAGTGGGATCGGTCGTCTTTAAATTAAAATTTAAAGGAGGCTTTATGAAATTTGGATATTTTTGTAATACAACTAACTGGACCCACAAACCTTACGACAAACTTTTAGACGAAACTAGAGAGATCACAGAGTATTGCGATAAATCTAAATGGGACTCTATTTGGTATACTGAACATCATTTCAATCATGAAGGTATGGAATCTTTAACAAACCCATTGATGATGGGTGTAGATGCTGCTGCAAGAACAAAAGATATCCGAATAGGACAAGCTTGTAACGTAATAACTTTTCACAACCCAATTAGAATGGCTGAAGACATAGCTTTATTAGATCAGTTATCTAAAGGAAGAGTAGAAATAGGAATTGGAAGAGGAATTTATGGGCGAGAGGCCATAAATTTAAATAAAGAAGCTGATATGAAGGATCAAGCAAAAAATTTTAGACTGTTTGAAGAAACGTTAACTATTTTAAAAAAAGCATGGAAAGAAAAATTTTTCAACCATAAGGGTGAATTTTATACATATCCTGCACCAGATTATGTTTGGCAACACGACATGAGTCCACCAGATAAAAATTTGGTAAATCTTGAAACAAATGTCATGGAAAATATAAGTGTTCTTCCTAAGCCTTATCAAAAACCTTATCCAGCAATTCATCAAGTTGTAGACGGAATAAGGTCTATCGAATGGGCAGCTAAGCAAGGCTTGAATATTATTATGTGGATACCAACTGTTAAGGCCCTAAAAATAAAATTTGAGGCATTTAAAAATGCAAAATCAGAAGCCGAAAAAAGAAATGTACCAATGGGTGAAGGTATTTCTTTAGTTAGAGATATGTTTATTGCTGATACTATGGAAGAAGCCAAAGAGAAAGCAGGTGAGCATATGGTCAATTACATGAGGTGGGTTTGTCATTGGAGAGGTTTAGGAAATCATATGGATCCAGGTGAAGAGCTTCCAGAAACAAAAGGTAAATTAGATTTGTTAAATTATGAATTTTTGCACAAGAGAAACATGCTTTTTGGAACACCAGAATATGTGATTGATAAAATTCATGAATTAAAATCAGAATTAAATTTACAAAATTTACAAGTTTGGTCGAACTTTCCAGGAATTAAACATGAGGATTGTATGAGAAGTATCAAATTATTTACTGAGAAAGTAATGCCTCATTTTAAAAAAGATTTTGACACTGAAGTAAAAAAAGTTTCTTGATAAAAAAAAGAAAAAAAATAAGCGGTGGTCAAGCCGCGGTTCAATCTTTAAAAAAAGAAAAAGTAAAACATGTCTTCGGACTTATTGGTTCTGCAACAATGGAAATGTTTGATGCTCTTTATCATGAGAAAAGTATTAAATTTATTGGAGTGAGAGATGAAAGAACAGGTACTCATATGGCAGATGGTTATGCTAGAGCGTCTAATAAACCGGGGGTAATTTTAGCAGGACAAAATGGTCCTGGAGCAACAAATTTAGTTACAGGTATCGCTCAAGCAAAAGCAGCTTTTTCGCCAGTAGTTGCTATTGCTGGATCATTCTCAACGAAGGACAAAATGGAAGATGCATTTCAAGGTCTTGATCAACAATCACTTTTTACACCTATTACCAAAAAAACATGGACGGTAAAAAATTCTAAGATAATTCCAAATGTAATTGGAGATGCCTTCAATCTTGCGATGAAACCAAGAAGAGGACCTGTATGTATAAACCTGCCTAGAAATATACTGGCAGCAACCAATAATTATAATATTAATTATAAAAAAACGTCATTTGAAAATGAGTGCAAAGTTAAAGGTAAACAAGAAAAAATAAAAAGAGCAGCCAAAATAATTCAAGGATCCAAGAAATCAGTACTAATAGTAGGTGCTGGGATTAAATATACTTCTAAATATAAGGAAGTAATAAAGCTCTCCGAAATGCTGAATATTCCAATTGTAACAGCAGCAGGACATGGTGATGCAATTCCATATAATTATAAACTCAACGCAGGACAAATGGGTCCAAGAGGAAATCCTGTTGCATCAAGATTAGTAAAAGAAGCTGATGTTATTTTAGCAATAGGCACTCGTTTGGGCTTCAATTCAACATTTTATTCTTATGAAAACATTAACAAAAAGGCAAAAATTATTCAAATTGAGCTAGAAAAAAAAATGCTTGGAAAATATTTTCCAATTGTATTGGGAATTAATGCTGATGCAGCAACTGCTACAAAGCAATTATTTGAGGAAATAAAAAGACAAAAACTTAAATTAGATATAAAAAATTGGACTAATTCCTATCTTAAAGAAAGAAAAAAATTTTTAATTAATAGAGATAAATATAATTTAGGAAAGAATTCTCCCATACAGCCTAAAGGCCTATTTAAAGAATTAAGAAAAGCTCTTCCAAAAAATAGTGCTATAACTTTAGACGCTGGAACATTGTGTTTACAAGCTACTGATGCCTTAGAATATTATGACCCTCCGTCATTATTTACTCCATTAGATTTTGGATTGGTAGGATTTTCATTTGCATGCGGACTGGGTGTTAAAGTTGCAAAACCAAAAAAAACCGTAGTTAGTCTTATGGGTGATGGTGGATTTGGAATGACAATATCTGAATTAGGAACGGCAGTAGAATATGGAATAAATACTACGACAATAGTAATGAATAACCAAAGCTGGGGAGCAGAGAAAGCTTATCAAAAAGATTTTTTCGGTAAAAGATATTTGGGAGCCGATATAAAAAGTCCGTCATTTGATAAGGCTGCAGAATTGTATGGTGCAAAAGGATTTAAAGTTAAAAAAATTTCTGAAATCAATGAAGCAGTTAGAGCAGCAATAAAATGTAACAAACCATCAGTGATTGATGTTGATGTGGATCCAAAAGCCCTATACAGTTTTAGACGAGATAGTTTCAAACACAGAGAAAAAAAATGAAGTTAGAATTAAGAAAATTTGTAAAATTTGTTGATAAAACTTTCATTGAAGGTGGCAAAGATGCTAAAGAACCTGTTTTATTAGTTTCAGTTGCAGCTGTTTTTAAAAATCCATGGCATGGACAAGGTTTTGTAGAAAATTTAAGACCAACTATTTTAGATTTAGCACCAAAACTTGGGGATTTACTTGTTCCAGAGTTAATAAATGAAATGGGATCTCCAGACAAAATACTAGCCTATGGAAAGGCTGGTGTAGTCGGTTTAAGTGGTGAAATAGAACATGCATCAGCATTTATTCATACCTTAAGGTTTGGAAATAAATTTAGAGATGCAGTAGGAGGTACATCTTATTTAAGTTTCACCAATACAAGATCACCTGCTGGGTCTAAAATATCTATTCCAATGATGCATAAAACAGATTCAGGATTGAGACCATATTACCTCACTCATGAATTTACTATTCATGATGCACCCTTCGATGATGAGGTGGTTATTGCAATTGGTGGCGCATCAAGTGGTAGAGCGCATGCAAGAACTGGTGACAGATATCAAGATATGAAAGAAATGGGCATTGAGCCAAAATAATTCTTCATGACAACAGGAACTACTGCCTCAGGAACCTATTACTTATTTAATAAAAAAGATCAAGAAGTCCCAATAGTATTTATACACGGCGTTGGTCTTACTCATGAAATTTGGTGGCCTCAACTTGAATTTTTTAATTATCATTCAAATATTGCTTACGACATTTTAGGCCATGGCAAATCTTCATTAGAAGATGGAAAAATAAGTTTTGATGATTTTTCTAATCAGCTAATCGAGCTATTGAACCATCTTAATATTAAAAAAATCCATCTTGTAGGTTTCTCTATAGGATCTTTAATTGCACGAAATTTTGCAACGAAATATAATGAACGTTTACATACATTAACTCTTCTGTGTTCTATTTATAAAAGAACTGAGGTTCAACAAAAAATTGTTAATCAAAGGTTTGAACAAGCAAAACAAGAATTAAAACTTTCAAAGCAAGCTTTAAAGAGATGGTTTACTGATAAATATTTAAAAAATAATCCAGAAATATATGAAAAAATAAGTTCAATTTTGTCTGCAAATAACATGGATAATTTTCTAAAAGTTTACGAGTTATTTGTTAATCATAAAAATGATGAAGATTTTAATCAAATAAAAGCTAGCACGCTGGTAATGACAGGAGAATACGACATTGGCTCAACAGTAAAAATGTCTCAAGAATTGAATAGTTTAATCTCTAAAAGTCAATTAAAGATCATTAAAGATGGAAAACATCTTTGTGGTATTGAGTGTGCTGATGATGTAAATTTAACGATCAAAAATTTTATTGGATCAAATGAATAAACTAAAACAATATAAAATGTTTATTAATGGTGAGTGGGTTGACTCTGAAAGTAAAAGAACTTTTGAAACTCTAAATCCAGAAAATAATGAGCCTTGGGCAGTTGTTCCTGAGGCGAGTGATAAAGATGTTGATAAAGCAGTCAAATCTGCTCAAAAAGCATTTGAGGGAGAATGGCCAAAGCTACTTCCCAGAGAAAGAGCTAAATACTTAAGAGCTATTGGAGATCAATTGAGAGAGAATGCAGAAATGCTAGGAGAAATAGAAACAATTGATACTGGAAAACTCTACAGAGAAACAAAGAAACAAGCAATTTATATAGCAGAATACTACGACTATTACGCAGGTTTGGCAGATAAAGTTGAGGGAACAGTTTTGCCAATAGATAAACCAAATGTTCAAGCAATAACAACTAGAATACCTATAGGTGTTATAGCTGCAATAATTCCTTGGAATTCACAAATGTTTTTAACTGCTACTAAAGTAGCGCCAGCACTTGCAATGGGTAATACAGTTGTAATTAAATCCTCAGAACTTGCGCCTGCTGTTTTGTTTGAATTTGCAAAATTAATTGAAAAAACTGGTATCCCTAAAGGCGTAGTAAATGTCATTACAGGATTTGGAGATCCGTGTGGTAAAAGTTTAACTACTCACAATTTAGTTGAAAAAGTTGCATTTACTGGAGGTCCTGAAACAGCTAGACATATAATTAGAAACTCTGCAGAAAATTTATCTGAAGTAAGTTTAGAATTAGGTGGAAAAAGTCCAGTTGCAGTGTTTGATGATGCAGAACAAGAAAATGCAATAAATGGAATTACAGCAGGTATATTCGGTGCAAGTGGACAAAGTTGTATAGCAGGATCAAGACTTTATTTGCAAAAAGGAATTTACGATGAATTTTTAGATAAGCTTTCAAATCGTGCATCAAAAATAAAAATTGGAGCGCCAATGGATCCAGAAACAGAGATGGGTCCTTTAAGTAATTTTAAACAGTTAGAAGTAATAGAAAAAAATATTAAAGATACAATTGATCAAGGTGGAAAAATTAAGTGTGGAGGTGAAAGACATTCTTTTTCAAATAAAGGATATTACTTTCCTCCTACAATTATAGAATGTGATAATCACAATCTTCCGGTAGCAGAAAACGAGTTATTTGGACCTGTATTATCAGTAATGAAATTTGATACAGAAGAGGATGTAATTTCAAAAATGAATGATAATCAATATGGGTTATCTTCTGGTGTTTATACAAGTAATCTATCCAGAGGGATGAGAGTCTCTAAAGCAATTAGGGCAGGAATAACCTTTGTAAATACTTATAGACTAATTTCACCATCAGCTCCTTTTGGAGGTATTAAGGATAGTGGATATGGAAAAGAAGCAGGAATTGACTCAATTAAAGACTACACAAGAGTAAAAACAACTTGGTTCTACACATCTGACGAACCTTCTCTAGACCCTTTCTCAATAAGATAATCCTTATCAATTAACCCGTCTAAAATAGGATAATTTTGTCATTGAATATTGGTTGTATTCATAATTTAATTAGCTTTTATAAATTGTTAACAATATAGAGGAAGATAATGAGAAAACTATTTATCGCCGTATTTATGTTTGTTTCTAGTTTTGGATCAAACGTAATGGCGGACGGACATGCTATTAAGATGGGGATTATTTTAGGATTTACAGGTCCTATTGAGTCTCTAACACCAGCAATGGCTGCATCTGCAGAGCTTGCATTCAAAGAAGCTTCTGACTCAGGTTCACTATTGGGTGGAAAAAAAATTGAACCAGTAAGAGCAGACTCAACTTGTGTTGACTCAGCAGCAGCAACAGCAGCAGCTGAAGGAATTATTTCACAAGGTGTAGCAGCTATTATGGGAGCTGATTGTTCAGGTGTAACTGGTGCTATTGCATCAAACGTTGCTGTACCAAACGGTGTAGTAATGATTTCACCTTCAGCAACATCTCCAGGATTAACTACTTTAGACGACAAGGGATACTTCTTTAGAACAGCTCCATCTGACGCCAGAGGTGGTCAAATTCTTGCAGATATTACTAAAGATAGAAAAGTTAAGAGTGTAGCTATTACTTATACTAATAATGACTATGGAAAAGGGTTAGCTGATGTATACGAAGCAGCTGTTAAAGCTCATGGCATTAAAGTAACAACAGTAACTGCTCATGAAGACGGTAAAGCTGACTATTCATCAGAAGTTGCAACACTTGCTTCAGCTGGTGGAGACGCTGTAGCAGTCATTGGATATCTTGACCAAGGTGGAAAAGGAATTATCCAAGCGTCTTTAGATTCTGGTGCATTTGATAAATTTATTTTATCTGATGGTATGATTGGTCAATCTTTGGTTGATGCATTTGGAAAAGATTTAAGTAAATCTTTTGGATCTATGCCTGGTTCTACTGGAAAAGGCGCTGGTGTTTTTGCTGATGTTGCAAAAGCAAGTGGAATAGACTCTTCTGGACCTTATACAGGTGAGTCATACGATGCAGCAGCCTTAATAGTCTTAGCTATGCAAGCTGGAAATTCAGCTGACAGAGGTTCTATTGCAAAAAATGTGATGGATGTAGCTAATGCACCTGGTACTAAAATTTATCCAGGTGAGCTAAAAAAAGGTTTAGATTTACTAGCTAAAGGTAAAAAGATTAATTACGAAGGTGCAACCGGAGTAACTTTTACTGCAGTCGGTGAAGCTGAAGGTTCTTTTTTAGAGCAAGAAATTAAAGGTGGAAAATTTAAAACTAAAAAACAAAGATAATTTTTTAAATATATAAAACCCCAGTAGCGAGAGTTATTGGGGTTTTTTTATTTAAAACATATACTTGTCTGCCATATACATGGCCCAAGCAATTGCAGCACCTAATATAATATATTTCATAATAACTTATTTTATTTCTATTTTTTCAGGAAGTATACCCTTTGGTCTATACCTCATTATCAGCAACAAACCTAAACCCATCATTAAAAATCTGAAGTAAGGTACACTCTCTATTAAGTGAAGTTTAAGAGCATGAGTTTCAGACATTCCTGCGGTAAAAAAGTTAATTAAGAATAATGCAATTGGTGCAGCCTCTATCCACAAGAACCAAACTGCAAAACCACCCAATATAGCTCCAAAATTATTACCACTTCCTCCAACAATAACCATAACCCAAATCAAAAAAGTATATCTCATAGGCCTATAACTTCCTGGGGTAAACAACCCATCTTGTGTAACTAACATTGCTCCTGCAATTCCAACAATTGCTGAGCCTAAAATAAATATTAATAAATGCTGTTTAACAACATTTTTTCCCATAGCATTTGCTGCTTCCTCATTATCTCTGATGGCTCTCATCATTCTACCCCATGGAGAGTAAAGAGCCTTTTGTGTAATAATTAATAAAATAATTACTACTGTCAAAAATAATCCTGAATAACAAAGTTTTACAAAGATAGATGAGCCTTCAATTACAAGTTGGTTTAGTGCAGCTTGTCTATCAGATAAATTAGAAATTAATTCTAATTTTCCTGAGTTAAATTTTTCAACCAAATTTATAAACCAATCTGTTGACTGAAGATCTACTTCATAAGGAGCAGGTCTTTTAAGTCCAATTACATTTTTAACACCTCTGGTTAACCAGTCTTCATGTTTTATAATTGCTATGACAATTTCTGATATTAAAAGAGTAGCAATCGCTAAATAGTCTGCTCTTAAGCCTAAGGCTACTTTTCCAATAATAAACGCCAAACCTCCTGCGAAAAAAGCACCTACAATCCATGAAAAAATAATTGGTAATCCAAAACCACCTAAAAAACCAGTCTTGGCTGGATTAACTGCTTCAATAGCCTCTATACCTGGCTCTGCTAAAAATCTTATTAATAATATTCCTGAGATAATTATTACAGCAATACTGTATGTTCTAATTTTGGATTTATTAAATCTTTTTAAAATAAATCTTATTATTAATACCATTGCTATAATAAGCCAGAGAGACATCAGTATATCAAACCCTCCAGCACTCCATGCCTCTTGAACTGGATCAACAGAAATTAAAACTGCAGCTAGACCTCCTAAAGCTGTGTATCCCATAATTCCAAAATTTATTAATCCTGCATAGCCCCATTGAATATTAGCACCCATAGTCATAACAGCAGAGATTAAACAGAGGTTAAATATTGATAATGCAATATTCCACGATTGAAAAATTCCAACCAATATTATTAAGGACATCATAATACTGTATGCTGCAATTACATTTAAATTTTTTCTCACAATACTTTTCCTTTGAATATGCCTGATGGTCTATAAAGCAATACTATTACAAGTATCGAAAAAGAAACCGCAAATTTATAATCTGTTGATAAAAGCTGTATCAAACTTTCAGGTTCCATGCTTTCAGGCAGCATGTACATAAAAAACTTTTTATATGCGTAGGTTAAAAATATCTCAGAAAAAGCAATTACATATCCTCCTAAAAATGCACCAAATGGATTTCCAATTCCACCTACAATAGCAGCTGCGAATATAGGAAGCATGTTATTAAAATAAGTGAACGGCTTGAAGCTTTTATCTAAACCGTATAATGCCCCTCCAATAGTTGCTAATATTCCAGCGATTATCCAAGTGATCATTACAATTTTTTTAGGGTCTATTCCTGATAGTAAGGCTAAGTCTTCATTATCTGAATAAGCTTTCATACTTTTACCTGTTTTAGTTTTATTTAAAAACCAAAATAGTAAAGAGACTAATACTATTGTAACTAATACAGTAATTACCTGGGTTGATTTCAATGCTAGACCTTCGTTAAGTCCAGTAATCTCTTTGAATTCTCTAGCTTTAATTATAAATTTTTCTCCATCAAAAAATCTTTGATCTGAAGGCCCAATAATAATTCTAACTACTGCTTGGGTAACAAACATTACTCCAATACTAACCATAGCTAATTGAACCGGAGGACTTTTGTTTGTTCTATAATATTTGAAAACAAACTTATCTATACTTAGCATGTAAAAGATCATAAAAAAAATTCCGAATGGAATTGCTAATAAAGCTGTAGGCAAAACTCCTAAAGAAATCCCAAGTGATTGAAAATACCAAGTAAATAAAATTGTAACCATTGTTCCAAAAGACATCATGTCTCCAGTTGCAAAATTGGCAAATCTCAAAATTCCATAAATTAGTGTTACAAATATTGCCCCTAAAGCTAATTGTGAACCATATGTTAAGGCTGGAATAAAAATATAATTTAGTAAAAGAATTAATGCATTAAGAAAGTCCATATCAACCTCCTAGAAAAGAGCTTCTGACTCTTGAATCGTTTAATAATTCTTTTCCAGTTCCTGAATAGCGATTTTCTCCTGTTACTAAAACATATCCTCTATCAGATATACTTAAAGCTTGTTTGGCATTTTGCTCAACCATTAAGATTGCAACATTAGTTTTTTTAACTTTTACAATATGATCAAAAAGTTCATCCATAACTATAGGTGAAACACCTGCAGTTGGTTCATCTAACATCAAAACTGTTGGTTTGATCATTAAAGCTCTTCCTAATGCAACTTGTTGTCTTTGTCCGCCAGATAATTCTCCAACCATTTGATCTCTTTTTTCTCTTAAAACAGGAAACAATTCATAAATTTCATCAATTACACTTTTTATTTCATTACTTAAAAGAAAAGCTCCCATTTCTAAATTTTCTTCAACAGTCATTCCTGAGAAAACATTTTTTGTTTGTGGTACGAAAGAAATTCCTTCTTTAACTCTATCTTGTGGAGAAAGTTTTGATATATCTTTACCACCTATTTTTACTGCACCAGATTTTAGATTTAGTAAACCAAGCATGGCTTTCATGGCTGTGGACTTTCCAGCTCCATTAGGACCTAGAATAGAAACTATTTCACCTTTATTTACGTCTACTGAACATGAATTAATAATATCTGGACCATTTCCATAACCTCCAGTCATTTTTATTCCTTCAAAGTAAGCCATTAATTATTTTCCCTTAATTTTGATCCTCTACCAAGATAACTCTCAATAACTTTTTCATCTTTTTTTGCTTCCTCAACTGAGCCTTCAAATAAAACAGATCCCTCGGCCATTACTATTACTGGATCACATAATCTTCCAATAAAGTCCATATCATGCTCTATCATACAAAATGTATAACCTTTTTCTTTATTCAACTTTTCAATAGCTGTACCTAAATCTTTAAGCAAAGTTCTGTTAACACCAGCTCCAACTTCATCCAATAAAACTAATTTTGCATCAACCATCATAGTTCTTCCAAGTTCAAGTAATTTTTTCTGTCCCCCGGAAAGATTTCCAGCAAGTTCATTGGATAAATGTTTAAGATTTAAAAATTCAACTACTTCTTTTGCTTTTTCCTTAATTATATTTTCTTCTTTAGCTACCAAACCTGGTTTAAATAATGCTGTCGTTAACTTTTCACCTGATTGATTTCCAGGTACCATCATTAAATTTTCTAAAACAGATAAGTTTGAAAATTCATGTGCTATTTGAAAAGTTCTTAATAATCCTTTCGAAAATAATTCAAATGAAGGTACATTTGTTATATTTTCGCTATCAAAAATTACTTCTCCACCAGAAGACTTTAAATTTCCAGCAATCAAATTAAATAATGTTGTTTTACCAGATCCATTGGGTCCGATAATTCCTGTTATAGTACCTCTTGAAACTTTTAATGAGCAATCAGAAACAGCCGCTAATCCACCAAAGTATTTTGATAAATTTTTAATTTCTAGAATATTTTCTGACATTCAGTCTATTTATTTAGTCTTCGATGAATGCTATTTAAAGTTTTTTCAAGTGATTTATAAAATCCAGCTTTTGATAACTCTTTAACACCTTGCTCGTTTAAACCTTTTGGAGTTTGAGACTCTTTAACCAAAAACTTTAAATTTTCTTTTGAATTATTAACTGCATCTTCAGATAAGGCTAAAAATAAAGAAGTAATATATTTTTGAGCATTATGTCTCTTTACACCTTTTCTAACTAACCAATCAGTCATCACTCTTAATAATTCGTAAAATGGAGCCATCATGCCTGAAGTTGTCCAAAAGTTAATTGAAGATTTTTCTTTTTTAATTTCAACAGTGGTTCCTAAATGATTAAAAAACTTTTTAACTTTAATATTTGGAGGGCAAATAGGCACTGGTCCTTTCTTTAACGAGATTGGCGGTAGAGGTATTGCTCTTACTATTTTAGCTTTCACTTTTATAGCTTTTTTTAATTGTGATAATGTGATGGTAGAAATAAAACTTATTACTGTCTGTTTGGACTTGAATTTTAAGTTTTTAATAATTTTTTCTCCAACGCTTGGAGTTACTGATAAGAAAACCCAATCTGATTGATCGACAATTTGCTGATTGGTTTTAGCAATGGTAATTTTCTTAAATTTTGCCTTTAAAGCCTTAGCTATTTTTGTATTTCTTGGAGAAATTATTATTTTCTTATAGGAAATTTTAGAAGTACAAATTCCAGTAATTACTGAAGATGCTATTTTGCCAGTGCCAATAAATCCTAAATTCATAAAGTTTTGATTACTTTATATTGATTATATTGAATTAATTAACAAAAAAAGAGCCTCTAATTCTCAGCAATTCCCTACTTAATTCTTTATTTTCTTTAAATGGTTTTCTTCCATGAAGCCAGAAATAATTATTAGCTATAACGGAATGACCTACTGGTAATTTAGTAATTATTTTATTTTTACTTTCCTCTAAAGCATCAGATAATTTTTGTAAAAAATTTCCCTGTTCCATATTTTTAGGTTCTGGGAACTGATCAATGTATGAAATTTTAGGTCTTCCTTCTTTATCAAATGAAAAAACAGGATGCTCCACTTTATAATCAATATTTTTACTTTTAGGAGATCCCCAAATGAAATCTTGTTGTCCAACAGGATCATTAGATAAATCATCACAATGCTCCCAATCATCTAAATGCAACATTGCAGTTTCACCACCTTGTACATTTTGCTCTTCTAGTTTAGTCATAACTAACCAATCTGTAACTTCCCTTACATATGTTCCATCTGTGTGCAAATCCATATTTCTATAAGCTTTTCTCAAATAAGAGTCACTAGCATCTTCATGCTTTACATGAAATCTAGCATAGTATTTTCCTGCCATTGAGTCATGATTTGGAATTCCAATTAAGTGAGCAACAGCAGTTGACAATTTTACTAAAAATTTATCATTAATTTTTGATGAAATATTTTTAGGGCCAATAATAAAGCAACCAGTTGACCTATCTCGGAGTATCGAATTTATTAACTTGCTTAGTTTATTATTGGTTAAATCGTCAAGACTTTTCGCAATTGTAAATCTAGTAAATGGTTTAAGTTCTAGTGCGGTAAGATCAAATTTGTTAAAAGGAAAAATTAATTTTTTTACAATTTCATCATCTAATTGAATATTTAATATTCTGCTAGAGTCATTGTGATTGTGAACTTCTATTCCCTCAATTTTTTCCATATTAAATTTTAAATTAACTTAAATAATAAATCAATTTGAATTAAAAATAATTGTTAATTGCTGCCATACATAAGGCAGAAAAAACTGTGGGATATACGTAATTTTGTTTAGATACAAAGAACACAACTAATGACAATACAACAACAATTATTCTGCTTAAATAACTTACGTCAATAAGAACACCAGCAGGAAAAATAATTGTTCTAGCTATTAGCGCTGCTAAAGTTGCATAAGCTAAACAATTAAACCATTTAAATAATTTTGAAGTTTCTTTAATGCCCTGTGAGCTTACAGCTCCAAGAAATCTTGAAATAAAAGTTGCTAGTGAAGTAACTAAGATTGCATAAAAAATACTAACTGACATTTAGCTCTCCTATTATATAGGCAATTGTTCCACCAATTATACCTCCTAATAAAATCGACCATTCTGGCGAAAAAAAATAAAAGATAGGTCCTAATATTGTTCCAAGTATAACTGACAATGTAATTTGAATTGTTTTTGAGGCCCCCACCATCATACACAAGAAATAGACTGGATTAAGAATAGCTAATCCCATCATCATATCTTTATTTAAATATTCTGAAAAATAAAAACCTATAAAAGTGCCTAAAACTGCTACACTCCACGTTGCGCTACCTATCCCAATCCAAAAATCAATTCTTTGTTCCTTGGGAACTTTTTTATAGTTACTTTTCATTATCAACCAAGCGGATACAGCAATGAAATGGCATGAAAAGTAGTATTTCCATTTAGGTTGATTTTTATGCATCATTAGTGGAAACAAAGAAACTGCCATTGGGTAAAGTCTAGCATTAACAAACCAAACTGCTAAAAAAATATTTAGTAATGATGCTCCAACTAATAATGACTCCGCCATTACTAATGAACCTGGCAAAGCATAAGTTAACATTGTAGAAAAAATACTTTCTTGAATGTTAAATCCCAAATTTTTGAGTAAAGCTCCTATAGCAACGAAACAACAACCCAAAGCTATTGCAGGACTGTCAGATGCGAGAATTGATTTATATCCCTTAAAGAAAAACTCCTTATTAATCATCAGCCACCAAGGAATAGTCGACCAACATCCGGATTTTTAAGTAAATCATCTCCTTTGCCAGCTATAGCAGTTTCGCCAGATACTAAGACGTATCCTATATCTGCAAATTCTAATCCTTTTTTAGCATTTTGCTCAACAAGAATGATTGTTTTTTTTTCATTTTCCTGAAGATCTCTTAAAATTTCAAAAACCATATCAATATATCTTGGTTCTAATCCAATCGATGGCTCGTCAACTAATAAAACTGATGGTTTCATCACAAGGGCTCTAGAAATTTCTAACAATCTTCGCTCTCCTCCCGATAAAACTTTTGCTGGCTGGTTTCTTCTATTTCTTAATCTTTCGTATTTCTCAAAAATTCTTTCAGCTTCTTGATAGGACTCGTCTGTATTTTCTTTTATATATCCACCCATTAATAAATTTTCTTCGACTGTCATGTCAGGAAATACTGAATTATCTTGAAGTATATAAGCTATACCTACAGATTTTAGCTTTTCTGCTGGTGTTAAATTTGTAATTTCTTTGCCATCAATTTCTATTTGACCTGAAAAAATATTAGTAAACCCATAAATAGAATGAAGTATCGTAGATTTTCCTGCACCATTTGGACCTATTAAACATAAAGACTGTGCCTTGTTCACAAATAAATCAAAATTATGCAAAATTTCCATTTTTCCATAACCAGCATTTAAACCTTTAATAGTTAAATGTATTTCACTTGGTGATAATTTTTTTAAATCTTCTGGGCCAGGAGCTTTTCCTAATACTTCATATTGATTAGACATTATTGAGCTCCTAAATACGCATCTATTACGCGCTTATCATTTTTAATTTCATCAGGTGACCCATTGGCTAACATTTTGCCATGCGCTAAACAGAAAATATTTTCAGCCAGCTGCATAATCACTCTCATATTGTGTTCGATAACCAAAAGAGTAATTCCAAAATCTTGGTTTACTTTAATTAACCTGTCTATAATTCCATTAATCAATGTTGGATTAATTCCAGCTGTTGGTTCATCTAATAAAAGCATTTCTGGCTCATTCATTAGTGCCATAGCTAATTCCAACAATTTTTGCTGTCCAAAAGATAAATCACCTGCTCTCAAATTTCTTTTTTGATATAAACCCACAAAATTTAATAAATTTTCTGCTTTTTCTGTGAGTTCTTTTGGAATAGTTGAAAAGATCTTCATTAAACTCTCATCACTACCTTTGTGACTGATCAGCATATTTTCTACACAATTAAGCTTTCCATAAATTCGAGTTTGTTGAAAAGTTCTTAACAATCCAAGTTTTGCAATAACTGGCACTGGTAATTCGGAAACCTCTTTATCATTAAACTTAATTGAACCATTATCAATTGGGTATGTTCCAACTATTGAATTAAACAATGTTGTTTTACCAGATCCATTTGGACCAATTAATCCAACTATTCTACCTTTTTCAACATTCATTGAAATATCAACATTAGCTTTTACACCGCCAAATGATTTACTTACGTTGCTTACTTCTAAAATACTCATTTAAGTTCCACCTGTGCCTTACGATCTTTTTCATCTACAACTTCACCAAATCGCTCAGGGTATTTTTCTCTTAACCAACCCATTATCCCCTCTGGAAAATAGATAACTATTACAACAATTAAAACTCCAAGAGCAACATATTGCCAACCTAAAAAGAATGTCCAAAAACCTTCTTTAAAAATATGAAACACTGTTGCGCCTATTATTGGTCCCCAAAGAGTTCCTTTACCCCCTAAGATTGCCATCAAAACCATGAAAACTCCCATCTCTCTTCCGTCAAATGCAACATCAGTTGAGTCAATATATCCAACTAAACCTCCCATAATTCCTCCTGCAAGACCACAAAAGAAAGCTGATATCATCCAGCCAACTATTTTGTACTTCATAGTTTCAATTCCCATTGCCTCAGCTTTATCTTCATTGTCTCTAATTGCATTTAAAATTAATTTAAATCTAGTTGAGTAAATTCCTCTCACAGCTATGAAAGTCAGTACTAAAACAAAAAAACTTAAGAAATAGAAAAATTCACCTCTTGAATCTAAAGATCCAACATCGGGAAACGGTGGAGTAGTGAAACCTTGTCCAGCTCCAATAATTTCAATTCCTCCAGAAATTTCACCAGCAGCAACGCCCAAACCTAATGTACAAATTGCAAAATAATGTCCTCTAAGTCCTAAAATAGAGTACCCAATTAAGCCCGCTACAATGGTAGGCACAACTGCAGCAACGATTAATCCAACAGCCATTCCCTGAAAAAATTGTGCTGGAGTGTGTACAAATGTTTTCTCACCACCACTTTCTGTCCACTCAGCTAACGGAAAAAACATTCCAACTTGCACGGAAGCACAAAGATACATTCCAAGGCCATAGAATAGTATATTTCCAAATGAATTATATCCCATTTCACCACCTTGAATATTCCATGTGGTTGCTAAAACTATTAATACACAAAGAATAGATAACTGTACTTTAAAAGCTGGAAACAAGAATGGAGCAGCTATACCAAATACTAATATTCCAATATATAAAATTAAATTGTTTTTGCTGATGCTCATTTTAAATACTCTCTTTTTCTTGAAAGTTTAAATCTTCTGTAAACTAGAATTAAAACTAATAACAAAAATACTGATCCAATTCTAAATTCAGTTCCAAGTATATAATCTGCAAATTCTTCAAATACGCCTAGGCCCATTCCTGACATTGCAACACCAGGTAAGTTTCCTAATCCTGCAACAATAACGATCATAAATGATCGAATTGTATAGGGTAATCCCATATAAGGGTGAATTGTAAAAGTAATTGAAATTAGTGCTCCAGCAACTCCACAAAGAGCTGCATTAATTCCAAAAGTTGCTGCATAAACTTTTTCTGTGTCGACGCCTAAAATCTTTGCTGCTCTTGCATTTTGGGCTGTAGCTCTAATTGCACGACCAAGCTTTGATTTTTTCATGTAAATTACTAAACAAATAGCGAATAAAATGCTTATAAAAGCTGAAAATATTTTTGAATTTGGTAACACAACGTTATTATTAAATAGCATTGTTGTTCCATAATCTGAGTTTGCAAGAACAACATCGGCTCCAAATGCAAAGTTCATTAACTGCATGAACAGAATACTTATTCCAAATGTAGCTAAGATAGATATGAACAAATCTCTATCGACGACTTTATTAATTACAAGTTTGTAAATTGCTATACCTACAAAAAACATTATTATTGGTGATACAATAACTCCCCATGCTGGGTGAATGCCGTAAAGATACATAAAATAAGCAATATATCCTCCTAAAATAACTAGATCTCCTTGAGCAATATTAATTATATTCATTACTCCCCATTGAAGTGCCATGCCATATGCAATCAATGCAAATAAAATACCAAGTAAAATTCCATCCAAACATGCTTGAACAGAAATCATTGGATATTGGAAGACCATGAAATCCATAATGAATCCTATAAAAAATACCCCCTATATATATTATATTAGGGGGTATTTATAGATTTGTTTATCTTTGAGACCACGAAGGAATTGGGTGAATCAATTTAGCTGAAGCCCATTTAGTTGGAGCAACAACTTTGTTTTCACATTTTCCTCCATCATCACACATAACTTGGAAAAGTACCATTGGTTTGTCAACATTCTGACCACCTTCTGCAAATTTTATGTTTCCATAAAAAGTTTGCATGTTAGTAGCTGCAAGAGCATCTCTTACTTTCTTTTGATCAAAAGAATTTGCTCTTTCAAATGCATCTTTAAATACCAATAGAGCAGCTGATGATTCTGCTGCTTGATATGGTGGTGCATAACCAAACTCTTTAGTAAAGTCTGCATCATAAGTCATACCATCTTTAAAGAAGTCATCTTTATAAGTTAGTGTTTTATGCCATTGAGAAGCGCATAAAGCATATTGTGAGTTTTTGCCATGTTGCTTTGATAATTTAGCTGCATCACAGTGAGTCATTGCTAACATTGGAACATCTACTTTCATCTCAGAAATTTGTCTGATAGCAGTTAGAGCCCCTTTTGTATGACCTGAAACAACTAAAACATCTGGTTTCATTTGCTTCACTTTTACTAAAGTAGCTGCCATATCATTTAACTCTTTTGGTAATTTATCATCAATTACCTTTTTAGAGCCAGTTCTTTTAATTGCATCTAAAACTCCAAGTCTTACGTCTTGTGAAAACGCATCTTGCTCAAATGCCATTGCAACTGTTACACCTTTTCCATTATTCTTTTCAACTGCTAAATCTATAGCAACATCAAGATATAAGTTGGCTGGAGCTAAAACTGCAAATAGATATTTGTAACCTTTTGTAAACAAAGATCTAGAAGCACCATTTGCTTCTACCATTGGAACACCATACTTTTCCGTAACTGGAGCTATAGCTTTAGTTAATCCTGAACTATATGGACCAAGCATAAACTCAACACCATCTTGTGAAATTAATCTTTCAGCAAGTTGGGCTGCTCTTTTTGGGTTTGACTCATCGTCATAATAGATAATATCAAATTTATAAGTTTTACCACCAACTTTAACTCCACCCATGCTGTTAATTCTATCTACGGCCATGTTGTAACCGTTTTGAGTATGAACACCATTAGAAGAGTATTTACCAGTTAATGAAATTGCTGCACCTAAAACAATTTTATCTCCTACAACTTTCGCAAAAGATGCGACTGATGTTGATAACAAAATTACAGCTGCAGAAATAAAACTTACTATTATTTTATTTATTTTCATTTTATTTCCTCTATTTATTAATTAATTAATAATTAATTTAATAAAGAATTTTGCTTAATTGCAAGTGTCAATAAAGACCACAAAAATTTGTTAGTATTGTTGTGTTACAACAATAATCATTGCAATAATTACTAATACACTCGCAGAAATTGTATTAATAGTTCTTGGTTTTGTATTTATCCAAGCAATAAGCTTTTGTGCTAGTAAAGCATAACCAATAAGTGATAAAAAATCTAAAACAACATAAGTTGTGATTAAAATTAAAAATTGGATTAAATAATTTTCATTAAAGTCAATAAACTGTGGAAAAATTAATGGAAAAAACATCCAAGCCTTTGGACTAGTTCCAGCAACCAAAAATCCATCTTTAAAAAAAGAAAAAAAACTTTTTGATAAATTTTTACTCGAACTAATTTCTTTAGGTCTAGAATTATAAATATCAAATGCTAAATATAAAATATAAGCTACACCTATCCATTTAAATATATTTAAAAAATTTGGATTTTCAGAAAAAAAAGATCCTATAACAAAAATTACTAAAGTGGCTTGTATAATATTTGCAGTAATATCTCCAAGTGCAGTCCAAACACATTTTTTAACTCCATAATTCATAGAATATGAAACAATGACAATTCTTGGTGGTCCAGGTGTAATGAATAAAAAAAGAATTATTTGAAGAAATAAAAAATAATTTAGGGGGAACATTTTAAGATAGTCCTTAAAAACCGGGAGCTAAAGATGGCTAAGAAGGACTATCTAAATCATATTATCAGAGACTAAAAAAAATGCATTAAATTTTTATTTCAATTATAAAGGGTTTATGAAAAAAAAAGGTCGCATTCCAGTCACTAGAGTCAAAAATCCAGAACCAGACATAAATGACCCAGATTGGATTATTTGGGCAGCCTGGGCAGATAGAATTACATTTGAAGAAATAGAAAAAAAAACAGGGAAAACAGAAACCGAAGTAATCAAGATTATGAGAAGGTCTATAAAACCAACATCTTTTAGATTGTGGAGAAAAAGAGTTAATCAAAAAAGTATAAAACATAGAAAAAAATTTGAATATTCTAGAAAAGAAATTACTAGCAAAATTAAAAAAGGTGACTATCTATAAATAATGAAAAAAATTACAATGTACACAGGTCCACACTGTAATTATTGCGAGGCTGCTAAAAGATTGTTTGCAAGAAATAATGCACCTTTTAATGAAATAGATATATCAAAAGTTGAGGGTGCAATGGATGAAATGATTAAAAAAGCTAACGGAAGAAGAACAATTCCTCAAATTTTTTTTGATGATGAGCACATAGGTGGTTATGACGAAACAAGAACACTAGAAAAAGAAAATAAACTTCAAGATCTTTTAAAATAAAATTATTTAATTGTAGTTGTTATTACTTAGTAGGTTTAAAAACTAAGCAAACACCGTTATTGCAGTATCTTTTTCCTGTTGGTTGTGGTCCATCCTCAAAAATATGACCATGATGTCCTCCACAATTTTTACAATGGTACTCAGTTCTAGCATAACCTATATGATGATCTGTTTTTGTTTCAAATACATCTGGTAAAGACTCATAAAACGAAGGCCAGCCTGAACCGCTTTCATATTTTGTCTTAGAGTCAAAAAGTTTAATATCACAATTTGCACAATAAAAACTTCCTTCCCTTTTTTCATGATTAAGCTCACTTGTTCCTGCAAGCTCTGTTCCTTCTTCAAATAAAATTAATTTTTGTTCTGCAGTTAAGTTTTGATTAATTTTTTTTACCATGATTAAATATATTTAGCACATGATTGATGTAAAATTGAATGTAATTCCACAAGTTTATTGAAATCTTTATTGTATCCACCGCCTAAAACTCCACAAATTGGTATCTTTTTAGAATAAAAATTTTCAATAACTAATTCATCTCTCATTTTTATTCCCGCATCTGATATTTTTAATTTTCCTAACCTGTCGTTAAAATGAATATCTACGCCTGCAATGTAGAAAACATAATCAAACTTCTCTCTACTTAACTCTATTAAATAATGTTTTAGTATATTTATATAACTTTGATCCTCCAAATTATCTTCTAGCTCAACATCTAAATTACTAGTAGATTTTTTTGCTGGATAATTTGTTTTTGAGTGCATACTAAATGTAAATACATTGCTGTTTTCTTTAAATATATCGGAGTTCCCATTTCCTTGGTGAACATCTAAGTCAACAATAAGAATTTTATTTGCTAAACCTCTGTTGATTAAATAGTGAGCAGCAACAGCTACATCATTAAATACACAATATCCTGCTCCACCATTATAATTTGCGTGATGACTTCCTCCTGCAGTATTGCATGCTATTCCATAATTAATTGCAAGCTTTGAGGCAAGAACTGTACCACCAGTTGCAATAAGTGATCTCTGAACCACACTATCCACTAAAGGAAATCCTATCTTCTTTACCCCTTCTTTACTTAATGTTTTGTTTTTAATATCAAAAATATATTCTTTTGAATGTGCATAATTTAAAGTTTCAATTGAACAAGGATAAGGCTTATGAAACTTTTCTACTATTTTATTTTTTAATAAATAATTAGCTAATTCACCAAACTTATTAATTGGAAATTTATGATCATCTCCAATTCTTGCAAAATAATCTTCATGGTTAACAACTGGTAATTCCATGGTTACTTTAGTACACGAGTAGGGTTGCCATTGACACAAGCCTCCAACCCTTCAATCATTTGATTATAAAATGTATTATAATTTTCTTCTGTAACATAACCTATATGTGGGGTTAACAAAGCATTAGGTAAAAATCTTAATTTGTTGTTTTCAGGTAATGGTTCTTTTTCGTATACATCAATACCTGCACCGGCAATTACATTAGTTGATAATGCAATAATTAAATCATCTTCATTAATAATTTCTCCTCTTGAGGTATTAATAATATATGAAGTTCTTTTCATCTTATCAAATTCTTTAATTGTAATACAATTTTTATATCTTTCACCACCTTGAACATGAATGGATAAAAAGTCGGAATTTTTTATTAAATCTTCTTTACTACATGGAAGTACATCTAATTCCTTACAAGTATCGAGATTTAAATTTTCACTCCATGCTATAACTTGCATACCAAAAGCTTTCCCAATTTTCGCAACCTGCGATCCAACACGACCAAGACCAATTAAACCTAAAATTTTTCCTTTTAGTTCGACACCTAGAGTTGTTTGCCAATATCCTTGATACATATTATCTAATTCTTCTTTAAAATTTCTGGCTAAACCTAGAATAAGTGCCCATGTTAGTTCTGGTGTTGGATTTTTATTTATGTCTGTTCCACAAACAATTACTTTTCTTTTTTTTGCATATTCTAAATCAATTGATTTATTTCTTAATCCACTAGTAATAATAAATTTTAAGCTACTTAAATTATCAATTAAATTTTTGGTAATTGGTGTTCTCTCTCTCATTATTAATAATGCCTCAAATTCTAACAATTTTTCTATAGCATCTGCCTCATCAGCAAAGGGCTCACTAAAAACTTTAAATTCATATTTTCCAGATAATTTTTCTAAATCTACAAACTGTTGAGCAACATTTTGATAATCGTCTAGAATAGCAACTTTAAGCATTTATATTTTTTTTGTTTGATAAAATTAAACCTAATATAATTAAAATAATCCCAATTAAATGAAAAAATAAAAATTTTTCGTCATAAATAATGATTGCGAATATTGAGCTAAATAATGGAATTAATGACAAAAATATACCAGCTCTATTAGCGCCTATGATAGATACTGCACCAGCCCAACAATAATAAGAGCCAATACTAGGAAAAATTGCAACATAAATTAAAATGTAAAATAAGTTCAAGTCTATATTTATTGAATTACCCTGACTTAATTCAAATAAAAACGCAGGTGCAAGTAAAAGCAGTCCAAATGTGCAAATGATTTGAATAAGGCCTAGTAAAGAAATTTCAAAATTTCTTTTTTTTAAAAATGCAGAGTAAATACCCCAAGATATTATTGCTATGATCATTAATAAATCTCCGCTGTTAAAGTCTAAAGAAAGAAAAATATTTAAATCAAGTTTGGTAATGATTGCTAAAATTCCTAATGTTGAAATTAATAAACCTGATAACTGGAAAATATTTGTCTTTTCTATTTTTAATAACAAGCAAACTAAAATAATTGCTGCTGGCGCTGCAGTATTAAAGAGTGATGCATTAATAACCTGAGTATAGTTTAATGCCTTATACGTGAGTGCGCTGTATAAAAACACACTACTTAGCCCTAATATGAATAATAGTTTAAAATTTTTAATAATCAATTTTTTTAATCTGTAAATTTCTTTATATGTAAAAGGTATTAAAATAATCCAAACTAAAAGCCATCTTAAGAATGCAAGAGTAAATGGAGATATGTTTTCTATGGATGCGAACTTGCCAATATTAAAATTACCTGCCCAAAATAAAGTTGCACAAACCACCATAAAGTAGGCTTTTATATTTTGGTTCACTTAGCTAAATCTTAATGAGCTATATGGTTTTAAATCTAAATTAGTATTTTCGTTAGCAATCATACCTGAAACAATCTTCCCAGATATTGGCCCTAAAGTCCATCCTAAATGATGGTGTCCAAAGCAATAATAGATATTTTTATAATTTTTAGACTGGCCCATAACTGGTAAAAAATCAGGAAGTGTAGGTCTAAAACCTAACCACTCATCCTCATGTTCGGGTAAATCTCCAAGCATAAATTTTGCATTATTAATTAAATTTTTTACTCTTGATTTTGATAAAGGATTGTTCAAACCACCAAACTCAACGGTTCCTACTACTCTTAAACCCTGTTCCATTGGAGTAATACCAAAACCACGATTTGAAAATATTACTGGTCTACTTAGTAAATGGTCACAATTTTTAAAATGAACATGGTAACCTCTTTCTGTATCTAGAGGTATTTTTTCACCAAAGTTATCAGTCAATTTTTTTGAAAATGCACCACATGCAATTACTGCTTTATCAAAAATATAACTTTGTGTATCAGTTTTAAAAATAGGTTTTTCTTCATCAAAATTAATATTTTGAACATTAACTTTGTTAAATTTACCTCCTTTTTTCAAAAATAAATCAAATAGCTTTAAAAGTATTTTTTTTGGATTACGAGCATGTCTCGCATAAGGGTAGTAAACTCCCGCGTGATAAATTGGTTTAATATTTGGTTCTAAATCATGAATTTCAGCTTTGTTAACTAATTGCTGCTCCACACCCAGTTCCTCTCTCACATTTATTTCAAGCTCTCTACTTTTTAAATTTTGATCATTCCAAATATATAAAATTCCTTTGCTCTCAACTAAACCTTCTAAATCTATTTCATCAAACAATTCATCATATGCTGGTAAAGCTAGATCTAAAATTTGATGCATATTTTTTGCTGTATGCATCATTTTATTAGTGGTTGAGTTCATGATAAATTTTAAAAACCATGGAATCATTTTAGGGACATAATTCCATTTCAAGGCTAATGGACCAGAGGAACTCATTAGCATTGCAGGCACATCTGTTAATACATCTGGTCTATTTATCGGAACAGAAGCATACGGAGAGAAATGTCCTGCATTTCCGTAAGAAGCTGCTTGGGCACCAGGATTGTCCCTATCAAAAATAGTTACACTGAAACCTTTTTTTTGCAAAAATAAAGCATTAGAAACACCTTGGATACCAGCACCTACTATTCCAATATTGATATTTTTACTCATACTTAATCATTTATTATATAATCAAAAAATATTTTTTTAGAGTGACAAATTATGCTTATCTACAATCTGGATAACTAAGCGATTGTTTGTTTATGATTAATTTTTGCACTCAAAACAATGCCAAAACCTATCATGGTAGCTAACATTGAAGAACCACCATATGACATAATCGGCAGTGGTGATCCAACTATAGGAAGTAAACCTAAAACCATTGATAAGTTTACAACGATATAAATAAAAATTGAAAAAGCAAAACTAAAGCAGAATAATTTAGAAAAATTACTTCTTGATAAAGCTCCAATACGAATAATTCTAAATATTATTACCGTATAAAGAATTAAAAGACCAACAGATCCTATAAAACCAAATTCCTCAGAAAATAAAGTAAAAATAAAATCAGTATGTTTTTCTGGTAAAAAATCTAGATAACTTTGTGTTCCTTTTAAAAATCCCTTGCCATCTAGTCCACCTGATCCTATAGCAATTTTAGATTGGATTATTTGATAGCCTGCTCCAAGAGGATCTCTATCTGGATCTAAAAATGTTAATATTCTTAGTTTTTGATAAGGTTTCAAAAAAGATATAATAAAAGGTAGAGATATTAGAAAAGTAATAAGTGAGTAGACAAAATATTTAACCCTAACTCCCCCTAACCACAAAACAATTAATCCACTTAATACAATTAATACAGATGTTCCTAAATCAGGTTGAGAGATTACAAATATAGTTGGTATTGTTATAATTGATAAAACAAAAATGATGCTTGTTAGAGAATTTACATTTTCAATTTTTATTCGATGATAGTATTTTGCAAGACATAAAATAATAGCGATTTTCATTAACTCAGAAGGCTGTAGGACAAATAGATATAAATCCATCCATCTTTGTGAGCCTGATGCTTTTAGACCAAAAAACGAAACATATAATAATAAAAGCATAACTAGGAAGTAAAATAAATATGCAAATGTATGCCAATGTCTGATGTTGAAAAATGCAATCAATATCATCATAGGAAAAAAAACTACTAGTTTACTAAAATGACTTTTGGTGTGATAAAGAATTTCACCACCATCTGTTGAGTACATTACTAATAAACTGATGATTGATAAAATAATAATACAAATCAATAATGTATAATCCATTTCTTTAATTTTTTGAAAAAAAGAAAGTTCAGAATTTAATCTATCTCGTTGAAACATTAGATATTTATATTTTCAAAATTAGATTGTTTATCTCTTAGCTCGTCTCTATCAATTATTAATTTAAACAATTCTTTTGCCATTGGAGCTGCAGCTTTGCTGCCAGAACCACCGTGTTCAACAATTATGCTTAATGCATATCTTGGATTTTTATAAGGACCATAAGCAACATAAAGTGCATGATCTCTATCCTTATAAGGTATTTGTTCTAATTTTAGATCTAGTTCCCTTTCTCTTTTACTAATTCTTTTTACTTGAGCAGTCCCAGTTTTACCTGCAAATTGATATTTTGGATCATCGATTCTAGATCTATATGAAGTGCCAAATTGCTCATTTGTAGAACTAAACATTGCTTCTTGAACTATTCTAATATTTTTTGGATCATTAAATAATCTTGTATTAGATTTTTGCAAAGACTGAAGTTCCATTGAATTTTTTGCCTGTTCTAAACTTAATGGATCATCATTTACTATAATTTTTGGTTTAATCTTATATCCACCATTTGCAATTTGAGCAGTCATTAAACATAATTGTAGAGGTGTAGTTTGAGTGTATCCTTGTCCAATTCCTGTAATCAATGTCTCACCTAAAACCCATCCTTTTCCAAGATTATTTTTTTTCCAATTAGTATTTGGAAATAAACCTCTTTTTTCATTATCAAAATAATCTCCTAATACCTTTTCACCTAAACCAAATTTTTTAGCTGTTACATTTAATCGATCAACTCCTAACAATCTTGCAATTTCATAAAAATAGGTATCACAAGATTGTTTCATAGCATTTTTTAAACTTACAAAACCATGTCCTTTTTCTTTCCAGCAATGAAAAGTTTGCCCATATAGTTCTGTTTTACCTGTGCATTTAACTTTAAAATTTGGATTAATAATTTTATTTTCCAAAGCAGAAAGTGCCACAATAGGTTTTATTGTTGAGCCAGGCGAATACAGTCCAGAAAGAGTTTTATTAATCAATGGTTTCAGAGGATTATTTCGAATTAATTGCCATTCATCTTGACTAATACCAAACAAAAATAAATTTGGATTATAAGATGGTGATGAATACATAGCTATAATATCTCCTGTATAAATATCCATAACACTTATTGATCCTGCTTTACTTGAAAGTAATTCAGCAGAAAGTTTTTGTACTTCAGTATCTACTGTTAATCGTATTTTGCTACCTTGTAGCCCTTTTTGATATTCAAGTTGATTTATTCTTTTGCCATAAGCATTAACCTCATATCTTTGGATCGCATTAGTTCCAATTAGTTGGTTCTCGAGGGTTTTTTCAAGGCCTAACTTGCCAATTTTCATACCAGGTACAAATCTTTCTTTTACTATATCATTTTCTAATATTTCTTCCTCATTTGGCTGACTCACATATCCTAAAACATGAGTATACATTTCACTAAATGGATAATTTCTAGAGATTGTCATCACAGGTTTTACACCAACCAAATCATATAAATAATTATTAACTTTCAAGAATTGGCTCCAGCTTAAATTCTCAGATACAATGATACTGTCCCAAGGTTTTAATTTATTTTTTAACTTTACTATTTTTTGAATTTTTTTCTCACTTAAATTTAAAAGGTTTTTTAATCTTACTAATAGATAATTAAAATTTTCAACTTGTTCTGGTATAATATGAAGTTGATAAACTTTTAGATTTCCTGCAATTATATTTCCAAAATAATCAACAATATTACCTCTTGTGGGTGGGAGTTTCCATTCTCTAATCCTGTTTTTATCTGAAAGTGTAAGATATTTTTTATTTTCATTTATTTGTAGTGAAAAAAGTCGAGCAACAATTCCTGCAAATATAACTATTTTTGCAGCGCCAATAATAAACATTCTTCTGTTTATGACATCTGATTTTCTAATACTTAAATTTTCTTTAATCATTTTTTTTCTGTAAAATTAATTGACTTAAAAAGTTAAATGCTAAGAAAAATAATGGGTAAAACAAAAACGTAAATCCTGTATTAACTAAATATCTCAAGTAATTAATTTCTATGATAAATATCAAATCTAAAATAATTACTTGTATTGAATTAATTAGGACCATTGTAAATAAAAAAGAAAACCAGTCTTTTACAAAATTTGGGCTTAAGGTAATATTCCTTACGTATGCTGTGACTGCGCATAATATCAGATAAGATAAGCTACTAATTCCTATTGGAATACCTAACACCACATCGTTGATAATTCCTGCTAAAAATATAGAAAAGTATCCTAAGCTATCAGGATTTCTTAAGGTCCAATAAAATATTAGAATGTAAACAAAATTAAATGAAAAATTTTCAATATTTAAATAATTAAAATCGAATTCATTAAATACAGAAACAAACAAAATTATTAAAGGTAAGTAAGATAATAATACTCTGAAAAATGTACTTTCGTTTAGAGAAGACATTAATTTTTATCTCCGATATTAAATGAAGTTATTTTAATAAAGTTTAATTGAGTGAAATCAGAAAAGAAATCTACCTTATTTTCCGAATCTTTGTAAATTTTTCCAATAGGTATACCTGGTTTAAAAAGACCACCAAGACCTGAAGTATAAACTATTGTGTCCACTTTATTCAAATCTTCCTCGATATCCTCTTTAGTATGTTCAATTATCCCATAATTCTTTCCTGTGCCTGAAACTACTGCTTGAATATTTTGTGGAGCTAAAACTGAGGGTATTTTACTATTTAGATCGGATAACAGCAAAGCTCTAGAATTTGTATAGTTAACCTCAATTATTTGACCTACAAGATAAACACCATCTATTATTGCCATCCCCATTTTTACATTGTCTTTTGTTCCTTTATTTAAAATCACAGATTTTAGAAAAGGGCTTTCTCGATCAATTAAAACTTTGGCCAATATTTCATTAGAGTCTATATTTTCATTAATCAGATTTCTCAATTTTTTATTTTCTATTTTTAAAAAATTATTTACAATTTTTTCTTCTTTTAAATTTTCAAACTCTGATTTTGTAATTTTATAGTTTTCATATAAATTCATATGTTCAGTAAATACAAGAAGTGTATTTTTAAGATAATTTTCAGGTTTGGATACTATATATGAAGATCTATAAATAATTTCATTAATACCAATTTTTACAAACTGAATGGGTTTAAAATTTATGTTACTTAAAATAATTACAATTATTGACAATAAAATTAAACTAAGTAATGAAAATTTTTGTTTGTCTTTTTTTTTTAAAAAAGCTGATCTAAAGGCAATTACAAAGTCGTCTCTGCCCGTAGCCATCTTTTTTAATATTCAGATAACATAGTGGAAAAAGTTTCTTCTTGATCCAAGGCCTTACCTGTTCCAACTGCTACACATGACAATGGGTCATCAGCAACATGTACTGGTAAACCTGTTTCCTTAGAGAATCTTTTATCAATATTTTTTAATAATGCTCCACCACCTGTAAGAGTTAGACCCATATCTACTAAGTCAGCAGATAATTCGGGAGGTGTATTTTCTAAAGCGTCTTTAATTGCTCCAACCATTTCTTTCATAATATCATTTAATGCTTCTGCAGTATCTTCCTCTGTAATATTAACTTCTTTTGGGGTTCCAGATCTGAGATCTCGTCCTTTAACTGGATACGTATTTGTCCCAGTTGGTATTGCCGTGCCCATCTCTTTTTTGATTTTTTCAGCTGTCGTATCACCAATCAGTAAATTATATTCTTTTCTCATGTAATTAACTATTGCTACATCCATTGCATCACCTGCAACTCGTAATGATTTAGAATAAACCAATCCGCCTAAAGACATAACTGCTATCTCACTAGTACCACCACCAATATCAACTATCATTGAACCAGTAGCTTCAGAAATTGGAAGTCCAGCTCCAATTGCAGCAGCGATTGGTTCTTCTATTAATTGCACTCTTCTAGCTCCTGCTGCTAGCGCGCTATCTTGAATTGCTTTTCTTTCAACTGGAGTTGATCCAGTTGGAACACAAATTAAAATTCTAGGATTTGCAAATGTACTGCCTTTATGAACTTTTTTAATAAAATGTTTAATCATTTCCTCTGTAACAACAAAGTCTGCAATAACACCATCTCTTAAAGGTCTAATTGCGCTAATATTTCCAGGGGTCCTTCCAAGCATTGTTTTTGCCTCATCACCAACAGCTAAAACGTTTTTCTTGCCGCCTTGATCAACAATTGCCACTACCGAAGGCTCGTTTAAAACTACTCCTTTGCCTTTCAAAACCACAAGAGTATTTGCAGTACCAAGATCAATAGCCATATCTTGGCTCCATATTTTTTTTACACTATCAAATAATCCCATCTATATTCCCCTTACCTTCTGACTTTCTTGCTCCATTGGAGCTGTTTTGTCTCGTTTAATAATCATTTTATTTAATGAATTAATATAAGCATTTGCTGAAGCAACTAATGTATCTGTATCAGCAGCTTGTCCAACAGTAGTTTTTCCTTTTTCCTCAATTTTAACACTTACAGTCGCTTGAGCATCTGTACCCTCTGTAACGGCATGCACTTGATACAATTGTAAATTAACTTCATGTGGAAATAATGTTTTAATACATTTAAAGATAGCATCAACTGGACCATCTCCGGTTTCTGATGCTTTTTTAACATCGCCATAAACATCTAAGGTCATCTCTGCTCTTTGGGGTTCACCTGTTCCAGCAAAAACTTTTAGAGATTTTAGACTAATTGCATTAACTTTGTTATCAATAATTAGGCTATCATCTATAAGTGCAATAATATCTTCATCATAAACATGTTTTTTTTTGTCTGCTAAAACTTTAAACTTAGCAAAAGCATTACCAACAACGTCATCAGTTAAATCTGGATATCCTAAACTATTCAATTTATCCTTAAATGCGTGTCTTCCAGAATGTTTACCCATCACTAATGAAGTTTGTTTAACACCAACACTTTCAGGTGTCATAATTTCATAAGTTTGTCTATTTTTAAGCATTCCATCTTGATGGATACCTGCTTCATGAGCAAAAGCATTTTTTCCAACAATTGCTTTATTGTACTGCACAGGAAAACCAGTTGCATTTGATACAATTTTAGAAGCTTTACTTAGAAGTGTTGTATTAATTCCTGTATCATAAGGCATTAAGTCAGGTCTTGTTTTAATTGCCATTACAACTTCTTCAAGCGCTGCATTTCCGGCTCTTTCTCCTAAACCATTAATTGTACATTCAATTTGTCTTGCACCAGCCTGAACACCCGCTAGAGAATTTGCAACTGCTAAACCTAAATCATTGTGGCAGTGAGTAGATAAAATTGCTTTATCTATATTTGGAACTTTATTTAATAATGTTTTAATAATTTTTGTAAATTCTGATGGAATGGTATAACCTACTGTATCGGGGATATTAATTGTTGTTGCTCCATTTTTAATTGCAAGTTCTACAGTCTTACACATAAAATCCATATCTGTTCTAGTCCCATCTTCACATGACCACTCTACATCATCAGTAAATTTTCTAGCATAAGCTACATGCTGTCCAATAGAATCGTAAACATCTTCTGGAGACATATTTAATTTATGCTTCATATGAAGAGGACTTGTAGAAATAAATGTATGTATTCTAAATCTTGGGGCATGTTTTAAAGCTTCATATGCCCTATCAATGTCTTTCTTAGAATGTCTAGATAATCCTGCAGGAATAGATTTTTTTAAAATTTTACTAACTTCGGTTACTGCTTCAAAATCTCCAGGGGATGCGATTGGAAAACCCGCTTCAATAATGTCAATTCCTAATTCGTCAAATACTCTTGCAATTTGAATTTTTTCTTCCAAGCTCATTGACGCTCCAGGTGATTGCTCACCATCTCGCATAGTAGTATCAAAAATTACAACTCTATCTTTGCTGCTCATAACTAAATTTTATAGAAAATTGATATTACAATCTATAAGTGAGATTGCAAAATAAATGTTAAATTTGGCCTATATTTTTACGATCTTTTTGGGTCTTTATCAAAATTTAACTTTTGTCGCTATCAACTAGTTTTTTCTTACCTATCCATGGCATCATGGCTCTAAGTTCTGCTCCAACTTTTTCCACAGAATGTTCTGCTAACTTGGCTCTAGTTGCCAAAAAGTTTCTCTGGCCATTTTTACATTCGTCCATCCATTCTTTAGTGAATTTTCCTGATTGAATATCAGACAATACTTCCTTCATTCTTTTTTTAGTTTCTTCTTTGTTTATAATTCTTGGTCCAGATTGATATTCACCATATTCAGCTGTGTTTGATATTGAGTAATTCATATTTGCAATTCCACCTTCATAAATTAAATCAACAATTAATTTTACTTCATGTACAGTTTCAAAATATGCCATCTCAGGCTCGTAACCTGCTTCGACTAAGGTCTCATATCCATTTTTAATTAATTCTACCAATCCTCCACAAAGAACTGTTTGTTCACCAAATAAATCTGTCTCAACCTCGTCTTTAAAAGTGGTTTCAATAATTCCAGATCTTCCACCACCCACAGCTGATGCATATGATAAAGCTAAATCTCTTGCTTTACCTGATCCATTTTGATGTACTGCAAATAAACAAGGCACTCCACCACCTTTTTCATATTCACTTCTAACTAAATGACCAGGCCCTTTAGGCGCAACCATAAATACATCTAAGTCTTTTCTTGCTTTGATTAAATCATAATGCACATTTAATCCATGAGCAAATGCAATACTGGTTCCTTCTTTTACTCTTTGCTCAATATGATTTTTATAAATTTCTGCTTGTAATTCATCAGGTGTTAAAATCATTACAACATCAGCCCAAGCTGCAGCATCAGATAAATTCATTACTTTTAATCCTTTAGACTCTGCTTTTGCAACACTTGATGAGCCATCTCTAAGTGCTACAACAATTTCTTTTACACCACTATCTTTAAGATTTAGTGCATGAGCGTGTCCTTGGCTACCGTATCCAAAAATAGCAATTTTTTTATTCTTAATTAAATCTACATCTGCATCTTTTTCATAAAACATTTTCATTTTTTTCTCCTTTATTATTAATTAAATACTTTAGCACCTCTTGTCATCGCAACCGCTCCTGTTCTTGATGCACTTATGAGTCCATGAGGTTTTAATTTCTTACTAATTTTATCGATTTCCCTTCTAAGTGCTGTTATTTGTACAACTCTAGATGTTTTGGTTTCGTCTAAAATAACTAAATCAAATTTTTTACAAACATTTAAACACTTTTGTATTTTATTTTTTTTTCCAACAATTTTAAATAATGCCATTTCTTTAAATATGACATTTTTATCTTCTCTTTTAAACTCTGCAACTTTATGAACAGGCACTAGTTTGGTCAATTGACGTTTGATTTGATCAATTACTTGTGGCGTCCCAGTGGTAACAATTGTAATTCTAGAAATATTTTTAGCTGCATCTACCTCTGCAACCGCTAAAGACTCAATATTATATCCTCGACCAGAAAATAGTCCAACTACCCGTGCGAGTACACCGGCTTCATTATCAACCCATACTACGAATATATATGTATCGGATTTCCCTTTTTTAGTTGGAACACTATAAGCTGATTTTGATTTTGGCATTTTAATTTAAACTAAGGCTTTGCCTTTTCCCTTAATTTTATTATCTTCCTGATCCTTAGGTCCTAAGATCATCTGATTATGAGGTTTTCCTGAAGGTATCATTGGGAAACAATTTTCATTTGGATCAACATGGCAATCAAAAATAACGGGGCCTTTATAATCTATCATTTCTTGGATTTTTTCGTCTAATTCAGATGGGTTTTCTGCTTTAATTCCCTTACAACCATAAGCCTCAGCCATTTTTAAGAAATCAGGAAGTGCTTCCGAGTAACTCTCTGAATAGTTCTTTTCATGCAAAAGCTCTTGCCATTGCCTTACCATCCCCATGTACTGATTATTTAAAATAAAAATTTTAATTGGTAAGTTATATTGAACTGCAGTGGACATTTCTTGCATCGTCATTAATACGGAGGCCTCTCCTGCAATATCAACTACCAACTTTTCTGGATGAGCAATTTGTACTCCTACTGCTGCTGGCAGACCATAACCCATCGTACCTAAACCTCCGGATGTCATCCATCTATTTGGTTTGTTAAATTTGTAATGTTGTGCCGCCCACATTTGATGTTGACCAACTTCAGTTGTTACATAAGTATCTTTATCTTTTGTTAGCTCATATAGTCTTTGAACAGCATGTTGGGGCTTAATACTGTCATTGCTATTAACAAAATTAAGAGAATCTTTTCCTCTCCACTTTTGTATTTGTTCCCACCACTTAGCTATATTTGGTTTATTAGATTTGCTATGGCCATTTTTTTTCTTCAAGATTGTTTTATTTATTTTACTAATTACTTTTGCAACATCACCTACAATAGCAAGATCAACTTTAATAATTTTATTTATAGACGAGGGATCAATATCAATATGAACTTTTTTTGAATTTGGTGAAAATTCATCTATTTTTCCAGTGATACGATCATCAAATCTTGCACCAATATTTATTAAAAGATCACAATCATGCATTGCATTGTTTGCCTCATAGGTTCCATGCATGCCTAACATTCCAAGGAATTGATTATCATCACCAGGATATGCGCCTAAACCCTGAAGTGTAGAAGTTATTGGAAACCCAGTTAATTCTACAAACTCTCTTAATTCATTACTTGCTTTAGGGCCTGAATTAATTACTCCACCACCGCTATAAATAATTGGTTTTTTTGCTTTTTTTATTAATTCAATTAATTGATATATATGTTTTTGAGAAAATTTATTATTAAATTTTTCATTTAATTTTTTTTCTTTTTTAGGTTTTTTGTATTTAGTTTTTGCAAATTGAATATCTTTGGGGATATCAACTAAAACAGGACCTGGTCTGCCTGTGGTTGCTACTTTAAATGCTTCGTGCATTATATCCGATAAATCATTTATATCTTTTACTAACCAATTATGTTTTGTACATGGCCTAGTAATACCAGTAGTATCACATTCTTGAAATGCATCAGTTCCAATTAAATGTGTTGGAACTTGACCAGAAATACAAACCAAAGGAACCGAGTCCATATATGCATCTGTTAAAGCAGTAACAACATTTGTTGCACCAGGTCCTGATGTCACTAAAACAACTCCAGGCTTTCCTGACGATCTTGCGTAACCTTCAGCAGCATGACCTGCTCCTTGTTCGTGTCTTACCAAAATATGTTTAATTGAAGTATGATTTTTAAGCTCATCATAAATTGGTAAAACTGCTCCCCCAGGATATCCAAAAATATGTTCTACACTCTGGTCCTTAAGACACTTAAATACAATTTCTGCTCCTGTGTATAATTTTGGCATTTCGCAATCTAGCTGAAGTTGTACTGATTGGTCAAGTTTTGATTGAGATATTTAAATTTTTTTTAAAAAATTATTTAACTCATTTGGTTTCAATTTAAACCAAGAATTCATGTTGCCTCTTGCCCAGGTAGTTTGTCTTTTAGCGTATTGTCTAGTTTTTATTGCTATATTTTCAATAATCTCCTGAATTTCTTTTTCATTATTCAAGTATTGTCTGATTTCATTGATACCAATTGCCTTATTAGCGCTTTTATCTTTTCTGACTTTTAATTTAATGAAATTTTTTACTTCTTTAATTGCTCCTTTTTCAATCATTTGCTGAGATCTAAGATTAATTCTTTTAATCAATTCACTTCGAGGGAAATCAATATAGATTTTAAAAAAGTCGTTTTTTTTGAAATTTGATTTAGTATTTTTGTACCATTCATGAATTGATTTTTGGGTATAAAATTTAACTTCATAAGCTCTTATAGATCTATGCGTATCAGTTGGATTAATTTTATTTTTAGAATTTGGATCAAGTTTTAAAAGTTTTTTATAAAACCTGCTTTGACCTATTTTTGATTGTTTAGATCTTATCTGGTTTCTAATTTTTATAGGTATATTTGGGATTTTTACCAATCCATTAGTTAATACTTTAAAATACAAACCTGTACCTCCTACTAAGATTGGAGTTTGTTTTCTTTTTTTTATTTCTTTAATTTTTTTTATTACTAATTTTAACCATTTACCTGTTGAGAAATTTTTTTTTACATCATGAAATCCATATAAATGATGTCTTATTTTTTGATAATCTTTTAGATTTGGTCGTGCAGATAAAATTTTTAATTGTTTATAAACTTGCATACTATCTGCATTAATTACCTCTCCATTTATTTTTTTAGCAAGTTTAACTGCAAAATTAGATTTACCTGAGGCAGTTGGTCCTGAAACTAAAATAACTTTGGATTTAAAATCCATGATTAGTCAAGTTTAACACCAATATATCTTTTTTGATTTTGATTATTATAAATAGATAACAGAATAGTTTTTTGGTTTGACTCTAAAACTTGATTAACAATTTTATTAAGGCTTTCGATTGTTCTTATTTTTTTCTTTTGTGCTTCAAGAATTATACTATTGATAGTTAGTGTTGTATTTTTAAGTGGGCTGTTATTTGCTATACCTGTGACTATCAGACCAGTAGTTTGATTTGGTAAATTACGATTCTTGATATCTTCTTTCGTTAATACTCTTACTGTTATTTTTAAACTGTCAATTCTATTAGATTTTTCAGTAGGTTTTTGTTTTTCGGCTACTTTAAAATCCTCGGAAGTTTCTAATCTTCCCAAAATAACATTTTTGGTCATTTCACTATTATTTCTCCAAATTTTAACAGTTACATTTTTGCCTACCTCGGTACGTGCAACTATAGCAGGAAGTTCTTTCATTTGATTAATCCTTTCACCATTAAATTCTAAAATAATATCGCCAGCTTTTATTCCAGCTTTTTCTGATGGACTGTTTTCTGCAACACTTGCAACTAAAGCACCTCTTGGTTTATCTAATTTTTCAACCTCTGCAATTTCTTTAGTGACATCTTGTATTCTTACACCTAGCCATCCTCTTTTAGTTTCTCCAAATTCGATAAGTTGATTAATTACATTTTGTGCACTGTTTGATGGAATTGAAAATCCTATACCAATTGAGCCATTTCGTCCCAATATAGCAGTATTAATTCCTATGACATTTCCCTCCATATCAAATAAAGGGCCACCTGAATTTCCTGAATTAATTGATGCGTCAGTTTGAATAAAATCTTCATATCTAGACAATCCAATTGATCGATTTCTTGCTGAAATAATTCCTGCTGTAACTGTCCCCCCTAAACCAAATGGATTACCAATGGCAATCACCCAGTCACCTATTCTAGCTTTATCCGAATCTCCGAAAGCAACTGGAATAAATTTTTCATCAGTTTCTAATTGTAAAACAGCTATGTCCATTAATGGATCTGCTCCTAAGACTTTTGCCTTAATCTCTTGATCGCCATTTACTCTAACTATTATGTCGTCTGCATCTTGAATTACATGATTATTAGTTATAACAATTCCTTTTTCATCAATTATAAATCCTGATCCTAATGCAGATGATTGTCTTTCTTGAGGATCTCCAAATTCTTTAAACATATCTCCAAAAGGTGATCCTGGAGGAAATTGAAACGGTAATGGATTAGATTTTGTAATTACTGTAGTTGAAGTCGAAATATTTACAACAGATGGCATTAATTTTTCAGCAAGATCAGCAAATGACTTTGGAACAGGTTTCGAGTAAGATTGGCTTAAAAAACCAAAAGATAAAAATATAATTAAAAAGGAAATTTTAATTTTTTTCATTCAACTTTTATATAATAAATAATTATAAATCCTATAATTGCAAAAATAAGTCCGCCTGTTCTCAGTTGACTATCTTTAATAAGCCCTAATTTTTTTAACATATTCTTCATTTTTGCTGGAAATATGGCATATAGAATACCCTCGATAAATAAGAACAAACCAAAAGCTATGACTAGCTCATTCATTAAAAAATTATTGTTGAATTTCGGGTTTTATGTTTCCAAAAAATTTAAAGAATTCGCTATCAGGAGATAAAATTAAAGAAGTTTCTCCACCAATTAATGCCTTTTCATAAGCCTGCATCGCTCTGTAAAATGCAAAGAATTCTGGATCTTGTCCAAATGCATCAGCAAAGATTTTGTTTCTCAAACCATCACCTTCACCTTTCATAATTTCTGACTGTTTTTGAGATTCTGCCAGGATAACTGTAACTTCTTTATCTGCAGTTGAGGTGATTGTTACTGCCATCTCCGCACCTTTTGCTCTAAATTCTTTTGCTTCTCTTTCCCTCTCAGTTTGCATTCTTCTATAAATTGCATCACTATTTGCTTGGGGAAGATCAGCTCTTTTTATTCTTACATCGACAATAGTAATTCCAAAATTTTTAGCTTCATTATTCACTCCTTCTTTAATCAGAGCCATTTGTTTCGATCTATCTTGAGAAAGTAATGTTTGTAGCTCTTCTTGACCTAGAACATTTCTAATCCTTGAATTTATAATTGTAGATAATCTAGATCTTGCTACTCTTTCATCTCCAACAGAAATATAGAACTGTAGTGGATCAACAATTTTGAATCTAGCAAACGCATCAACAATTAAACGTTTTTGGTCAGATGCGATAACTTCTTCTGGTGGTGTATCCAAGTTTAATATTCTTTTATCAAGGTAAACTACGTTTTGAATAAATGGAATTTTGAAATTTAAACCAGGTTTAGTAATGATTCTTTTTGGATCTCCAAACTGAAGAATGATGGCTTGATTAACCTCTTTTACAATAATTACTGACAAAAAAGCTAAAACACCTATTGCAATTATTAATCCACCTAAAATTTTTCCAGCTTTCATTTAATTAGTCGCTTTCTTTTTTAATTCAGGAAGTGGTAAATAAGGTACTACCCCTGAACCTGCATTTTTTTCAATAATTACCTTATCAATATCGGCTAAAACTTTTTCCATTGTCTCTAAATACATTCTTTCCTGAGTTACTACTTTTGCATTTTTGTATTCATTATATATAGATACAAATCTACTCGCTTCACCTTCCGCTTTAGCTACAACTTCTTTTTTGTAAGCTTCAGCAGCTTGTAAGATTTTTTGACCTTCACCTCTAGCTCTTGGGATGACGTCATTTGCATAAGCTTCGGCCTCATTTTTAGATCTTTCCATATCTGCTCTTGCAGCCTGTACATCTCTAAATGCATCAATTACTTGATCTGGTGGATCAGCTTTTTGAGTTTGCACCTGGGTAATCTGAATTCCACTTTCATAATCATCTAAAATATTCTGTATAATTTCTTGTGTTTCAACCTCAATTTTAGATCTACCTTCAGTCAAAATTGGTTGAATATCACTTTTTGCAATAACCTCTCTCATAGCTGTTTCTGCAGCTGCTTTAACTGTTCCCTCTGGGTCTTGAATTTTAAATAAAAAATTTCCTGCATTTTTAATTACCCAAAATACAGAAAAATCTATGTTCACAATATTCTCATCACCCGTTAACATTAAGCTCTCTTGTGGAACATCAGCAACACCGCCGCCTGTTGAAAAACCGCTGTCTCTTTCAGATCTAAAACCAATATCTATACGATTAACTTTAGTAACTTTGGGTGTAAGCACATTTTCTACAGGAAATGGTATGTGATAATTCAATCCCGGTTGAGTAGTTTTAACAAACTTACCAAATCTTAATACAACACCTTGTTCATCAGGTAGAACCCTATAAAGTCCACTTGCTAACCAAACAAACGCTAAAACTAATAATACTAATCCAACTGATTTGCCACCTGATGATTTTCCACCAGGTAAAAATTTTTTTATTTTATCCTGAATTTCTTTTAAGATCTCATCTATGTTTGGAGGTTTAGGGCCTCTGCCTGAGCCGTTATTGTTTCCACCACCTGGCGGTGATCCCCATGGGCTTCCGCCCCTTCCTCTGAAATCATCTGACATATGCAAAACTATATAGTGTCTTTATTATAAAAAACAAGTAATGATAGTTATATGTCAGATAAAAAGCCCGAACTTAGTGCCGCAATGAAACAGAAACTTGAGCCTAAAAGATTTACAAAAAATCCAATATTAGGTACCAAATTTACAATAGCAATTTCAAGCGCAAAGGGAGGAGTTGGAAAATCTACTTTTGCCACAAATTTAGCTTTAGCCTTAAAACAAGTTGGATGTAAAGTAGGATTATTGGATGCAGACATTTATGGTCCCTCAATTCCAAAAATGTTCAATATTAATGAAAAACCAAAAAGTGACGGCCAAAAGTTAGAACCTATTATTAAGTATGATATTCAATGTATGTCAATCGGCTTCTTAGCTGACCAACAGACACCGATGATATGGCGTGGTCCAATGGTTACAAGTGCAATAAAGACTTTTACTCAAAAAGTTAATTGGAAAGATCTAGACTTTATAATTGTTGACATGCCTCCGGGCACTGGAGATACACAACTAACTTTTTCGCAAGAAATAAAGATGGATGGTGCAATAATTGTTTCCACTCCACAAGAAGTTGCGCTTTTAGATGTAACAAGAGGTATTAAAATGTTTGATAAGCTCGGAGTAAAAATCTTAGGGTTAGTAGATAATATGAGTTACTTTACTGGAGATGATGGAAAGAAGTATAAAATTTTTGGTGAGGGTGGTGTCAGAAGAACTGCAGGAGAATTTGAAAAAGAATTTTTAGGAGAAATACCTATCAATCCTGAAGTTGGGAAAAATGGAGACGAAGGAAAGCCTATCGTTGAAGCTAATCCTGAGCACGAGATTTCTAAAATTTATATAGATTTTGCAAATAAAATTAAATCAACTTATCTTTAAATTCAAAAGCTATCATTAGTTCGTTTCATTCTCTTTTAGAAAGTCTCGAACTATCAACATCCACAATTTCACCTTTGATCAGTTTTTAAATATTTACTTTTAATATAGCTTTAATTTTTAGCTTTTTTTAATTTAATAAAATTTAATGGCATATTATATTTTTGAAGATCTTCACCTAAATAACATTGATGCTTTAACCAGCATGCAATTCCATCTGGATAGAATCCATAATTTTTTCTTTTAACAAGTGTAATATCTGGAATATCATAATTATTAAAATAATTTGCATGTTTTTTTTGTGTCCAAAATGAATTGTTAAAAAAATTATAAACTGAGTATTTAGTAGAATACATATTTGACTGTGAAAAAATTATGATAATAAAAAAATATAAAAAAAAAAGATTAGACTTTTTAAATTTGTCAGAATAATTTAAAATAAGCTGGTTACCATTAAATATAAAGTATGTATGGAATCCAAATAATATAAATAAACAATAAAAATTCCCAAACCCATACCTTGGATTTGGAGCATTATAAAACCATAAGAAAATGCTTATAACAATATAAGTAAAGAAAATTAGGAAATATTTATAATCAATAGTAATATTTTTTACTATTACTTTACGGTAATTGTAGAATATTAAAAGACAAACAAGCAAAGATGAAAAAGCCAAAGCTGCAAATATCTTTAAATTTAAAAAGGCTATTATAAATTCTATAGTTTGACTTTGAAATGTTACTAACATTATGAACGGTAACAAGCCATAGTAAAAACTGTATAACTTTATATTTTTCTTTAAATATGAAAATATAAAATTAAAAATAAAAATTAAAAATAATATATATAGGCTTGATAATATAAATTTATCATATGTTTTTATCCAATAATCAAAAAACCAATCAGTGCTTTCTAAAGTTTTTTCAACACCGACAAAAGGTTGTCTATTCCAAGACATTATAGCTTCTGCGTCAGCGTTTGCTTGCTTAGAAGCATGCCAATCAAAGAATTCAAAGCATGAAAATTCAATAGGATATATTATACAACCTGAAATTATAATATTTTTAAATATCCATAAGAGTATGAATAAAAATAGAAAAATATTTTTAAATATAATTAATTTTATAAATTCTAAAGACTTTGCTGATAAAATCATTATTAAAAAGAAAAGCACTACAGACATTGCTGAAGATGCTTTAAATGCAACACATAGAAAAGTTACAAGAATAAATATCTGAATGTTTTCTAAATTAATTTCTTTTTTTATTTTTATAAGAAAGAAAATTTTGGTAGCAAAATAAAATTGTACAACTAAAAGGAGTCCTGATGATAAATCAGTTAATGTAGTGTAAATACTAAGATATCTAGATATAAATGGAAGTGATATAAGTGCAAAGTAAAAATATATATTGTCAAAATTCAATTTCGATTTTCTTAAATCATCTAAAAACAATAAAAAAAAACTGAGAACACTACCTATTAAAAATTTATGAAAAATAAAATTTGATGAAAAAACGATAGAACCCAAATAATCTTGAAAAGAACTAAAACCATATCTTGGCATATTAGCTAAACCAAAAATTATTTTTTCACTCCTTAATATATTTTGATATGGTAAATGGTATAAACCAGCATCAGATGCAAAGCCCATTTTTAAACAAATCGGATAAACAATAAGATTTATTAAAATTATCTTGAGTATATATTTTGCTGGCATTACAGCTTTGTAGCTTAAAACAAAAAGTAAAATTAATAACACATATGTTACGTATGAACTTGTGGGTAAAAAAAAGTTTACACCAACAATAGTAATGCCTATTAAAAAAATACCGAATAAAAAATTTAATGATCTATACTCACCTAAAACCTTATTTTTTAATTTATAAGATAGATAACTTCCAATTTGAAAAATAAATATTGTAATAAATGAAAAATAAACAAAATTTAGTAAAATGTCATACATTGTATTTATTTTGAATTTAATATTTAAAAAAAATACTAGATTAGATTTTCTTTTCTTTTAATTCAAAAGCTTCCATTAACTCATTCCATTCTCTTTTAGAAAGTCCTGAACTTTTTACATCAACATTTTCACCTTTAATAAGTTTTTGAATAATCACTTTTCCTTTAGCTGAAACTTCAGTACCTCCAACTCTATAATCCATAAATGCATCGTAAGTTATTGGAACCCATTTCTTAACTGTGCCCATCATGATATCTGCATACACTCTAATTTCATATTGAGCGTGACTATCTGCTCTTAATCTTAAAAAATTCATTAGGTTTAGAAGATCAGTTTTCCAATACCATTGGGTATAGGTATTTAAAGTCAAATTCATTCTTGCAAGTTCTCTAGCTAAGCCTTTTTTATTTTCATCGATAGTTGAGCCATCAAACCTTTCATTAAGCATCGTTTCATAATTATCATAAGTTCTCTCAGCATCACTTTTTAAAAGTTCTAAAACTTCCTCTGCTTGTTTTCCTTCTAAAACATCTCCTCTACCTTGTCTGTTGCTAGAAGATTGAGCAGCTAAGTTTTCTTGAGTAGGTAAATAAAATTCTTTATCTAAAATAGAATATCTTGCAGAATATTCATTGACATTAGCAGTTCTATGTCTAATCCACTGTCGAGCAATAAATATTGGTAACTTTATATGGTATTTTATTTCACACATCTCAAATGGAGTGCTATGCCAATGCCTCATTAAGTATTTGATCAATCCTTTATCAGTTGAAACTTGTTTTGTCCCTTTTCCATAAGAAACTCTTGCTGATTGAACAATTGAAGTATCATCACCCATATAATCCACCACTCGAACAAAACCATGATCTAAAGCTGGAATTGCTTCATAAAGAATATTTTCAAGATCTGGTACAGTGACTCTTTTCGTTTGATTACTTTGAGATTGTTGATTTTTTATTTCTTTTTCTTGTTCTTTGGTAAGTTTCATGATTGTTATTGAATCTATTGCAATTCCTTTTATATTAATAATGTTGGTTTTCCAACTACGACGATAAACGAATTTCGTAATAACCATTGCGGACGTGGGGGCAGTACCCACCACCTCCACCATTACAACTTATGGGGGTGAACTAGATTCGACGGGTGACTAAAAGCTATTCTTTCGTTCGGAATTGTTCCACCGTAACGGGCTAATTTATAATTGCTAACGAAAGTTACGCACTTGCTGCCTAATTAACTTGTTTAATTAAGCAAACGGGGTCCGGGGCACCTGGCAACAGAACGCCCCCTATAAACAATTATCCCTTATTTTTTAATATTTTTTTTTTAAAACCTCAATCAAGTTGTAATGAAGTCAGAAAACAGAAATAAGACACTGGAGAGGTCTAAAAAAGATTTACTATTAAATGTACTCAAAGACTAAATAATTAAAGATACATTAGAGGAGAGTAAATTACAAAATTAACAAATATACGATTGATTAATTTAAGGTCAACGCCAATGAAGCTATGAAATAAATATTAAATACGTTTGAAAACTTTATAAACGATATGTTGAGTAGAGAGTTAAGCTAAATACAAAAAATTATTTTTTAATTGCCACAGCTCTAGTTTGAAACCATTTTCTATTTAATCTTCCATAAATAAAACATAAAAGATGGAACAACCACCAAGGTATAATTTTTTTTACAGTTTTGTAGAATGGAAACCATTTATGAATAAAGGGTTTCGAAGTAATTACTTCAAAATTACTCGCCTTTAAAATATTTCCTAAGTTCATTGGTGACCAAGAATATAAATGAAAGTTTATATCATCACTTTCATATTTATAATTCAAACTATCTAAAGGTACTACTATACAAATCTTACCATTTTTTTTTAGTGCCCTATACAATTCATTTAATTCTACAAAAGGGTTTTCACAATGTTCAAGAGCATTATTGGATATAATTAAATCAAAATAATCAGAAGGTAACTCTTTTGACGATTTATAGCACTTTAAACCATTCTCGATTGCTTGACGTCTAGCAACTTCATTTATTTCAACACCATGTTTTTCTATTTCACATTTAAATTCATTTAATAAATAACCACCCCCACACCCAAAGTCCAAAACTTTTAAATTATCTGAAATTAGTTTTTCAAATTTTATTTGATTTGCTTTTGCTCCAAAAATACCAACATTTTTTTGCCATCCAAAATATTTTTGATCATAATGTTTTTCAGCAGTCATTTAAAATAATACTAGTTTTTTGAGCTAATTATATTTCTATCATTTATTTAAGTCTAAGTACCAATCGTTTTTCTTTGCCCAATCAATTGTTTTTTTAACACCTTCCTCCATACTTGTTGCAGGCTTCCAACCAAGCAAACTAAAAGCCTTATCAATTGATGGTACACGTCTGGGAATATCCTCATAGACATTTCCATATCTTTCTTTTGTTTTAATATGAGTTATTTTAAGGTTTGAATTAGATGCTTTCAAAATTGTGTTAACTACCTCTCTCACAGTATTTTCAATTGTATTTCCAAGATTTATAACATTTCCAACGGCTGACTCTAGAGTGGCAGCAAGTATAAGCCCATCAATCACATCATCTATATATGTAAAGCATCTAGTCTGATTACCACCATCGTATAATTCTGGGGATATGCCATTTAAAACACGGTGTATTGATTTAGAAACTACATAAATTGGGTTCTGTCGTGGACCATAAACATTAAAAAATCTTACTATAGACATTGGCCAATTATTCTTATGGTGCATACCAAACAACATATGCTCACATAAAGCTTTTGATGTTGAATAAGACCACCTATCAATATTTGTAGGACCCAAAACTCTATCCCCATTTTCTAACCAAGGAATATTTGAGTTCTTGCCATAAACCTCTGAAGTAGATGTAAATAACATTCTAACATTATGTTTGTTGCACATATTAATTAAGTTTCTAGTTCCTGATATGCCAATATCAATTAAACTCAAAGGGTCTTCCATATATTTATTGACACCCACCACAGATGCCAAATGGTACAGAACAGATGCGTCACTTTGGAAAAATAAGTTTAGATCTTCAGAGGATCTAACATCACCCTTAAAATATATAAAATTTTCATGATTTTTTATGTTTTCTAAATTTCTATTAAAATTTATATCAACTACGTCAAAACCGTAAACTTCGTGGTTAAGTTTTAATAGTTTTTCAACTAAATGACTTCCTATTAAACCAGCAACGCCAGTGACCATTATTTTCTTTTTCATAACAAAGTACCTATGATTATTTAAATTGAAAAATCAGCCAAATGTGCGGCCAACTCCCATATAATTTAGTCCTAATTTTTTTATAATATCAATTTCTTTTTTGTTAAAAAAACGTCTTCCATCAAAAACTATAGCATTTTTACTAATTAATTCTTTAAGATCATCAATTTTGATCGATTTTATATCATCATGAGCTGCCCCAAATACTACAACGTCAGCTTTTTTAACACACTCCTGCCATGAGTGTACTCTTAATAATTGATCCTGAATTTGTTCATTATATCCAATAGTAGAGTCAAAAAATGTAATTTGATTACAGCCTTGATCTATTAGAAGCTTAGCAAATGTTATCATGGGAGAAAATCTAGTATCACCAGAATTAGTTTTAAATGAGTAGCCTAATATAGCAACTTTAACATCTTCTATTTTTATACCATTAAGACCCAATTTATTAATAATTCTATTAGCACAGTAATGGGGCATGCTATCGTTTACAGATCTTCCAGCACTAGGTAATTGCAATGATCTATGATTTTTTTCTCCAAGTGTTGAAACGAACCAGGGGTCTTTTGTTAAACAATATCCTCCTACTCCTATAGAGGGTGTTAAAAAGTTTACAAAATGTTGACCTTTTTTCAATGAATTGGCTGCTCTTATTATTTCAAGAATATCAATATTATATGGAAGAGAGTCACATAAAATAGCTAGCTCATTTGCTAGTGCAATATTTAAATCTATCCATTGATTATTTGCCAATTTTACTAATTCTGCTGCCTCACAACTTGAGACTGTTATGACTTCTGAGCCAAGCGCTTTAACCCAGAAATTAGAACATTTTTCAGTACTAGCATCATTAATACCACCAACAATTATTGGTAATTCCTTAAGCTCTTTAATGGCATCTCCTTCAGCTAATCTTTCTGGAGAAAATCCAACAAAAATATTATCTTTTGAACCTAAATGCTTATTAACTAAAAGTCTTGTAACTCCAGGAGGAACTGTACTCTTAATCATTATAACTTGACCCTCATTAACATAATTGGATAGATTTTTAAAAACATCATGTAACGCGGTTAAATCTGCATCATTCTCATCAGAAAGAGAAGTGCCAACTGTTACTAAGATAACATCACTAGTACCAACATCTTTATAAGAGATCGATCCACTAAGAAGTCCAGATTTAACAGACTCTGAAATCATTTCTTTTAATAATGGTTCTGGAACATGACAAACTCCATTATTAAGTTCATCGATACAATTTTTATTATTGTCAATTGCAGTAACCTTATGTCCTCTATTTGATAAAACTGCTCCTATTACAGAGCCAATGTAACCAAAACCTATAATTGTTATTTTCATTTAAATTAATCAAATTTAACACAATAACTAAAAAAAGATTATTTTTTTTCATTTCAATTGGAATTTAAATTTTCACTTTACTTTAATTTGATCAATAAACTATTGTTATTTGCTATTTTTTAGGATCCTTCTAGGGATTATAGGTATGGTCAAAAGACATAACACCTTAGTCGAATCAATTCTTACTCTTATCTGTCTCATCACGTACATACTTTGTTTCCACACCTTGAGCTAGAAACCCAGATATACTAGACTTTAAATGTTATAATGTTTAATGATTATTCTCAAAACATGATTTGGGCACCTGGCAACAAAAAGCCTCCTAATTAAAATAATTATTTTTTTAACTCTGCTTGTGCTGCAGCTAATCTTGCAACTGGTACTCTATAAGGGGAACAAGACACATAATTAAGTCCTGCTTTTACACAAAAAGAAATACTTTTGGGATCACCACCGTGCTCACCACAAATCCCTAGTTTTATATTTTTATTTTGGCTCTGTCCTTTTGCAACGGCAATCTCAACTAAATCTGAAACACCTTCATCAATTGATACAAAAGGATCAATAGAAAATATTTTATTTTCCAAGTAATCATTTAAAAATTTTCCACTATCATCTCTGCTTATTCCAAAGGTTGTTTGGGTTAAATCATTTGTTCCAAAACTAAAAAATTCTGCGTGTTTTGCTATCTCTTTTGCCTTTATAGCTGCTCTTGGAAGCTCAATCATTGTTCCAACCATAAAGTCTATTTTTAATTTATTTTCCTTTTGAACTTTACTTGCTATTCTTTTAACTAAATCTTTCATTATTTTAATTTCAGCCTCTGTAGAAACTAATGGAATCATTATTTCAGGAAAAGCTGAATTAATTTTATTTTTTTTAAGTTCACATAATGCTTCAAAAATTGCTCTACATTGCATCTCATATATTTCAGGGAATGATATTGCTAACCTGCAACCTCTGTGACCTAGCATTGGATTGTGTTCGTGAAGCTCCTCAATCCTTGTTTCAACCTCTTTTTTAGAAATATTAGCAGTTTCTGCTAATTCACTAATTTCTTTATTTGTTTTTGGTAAAAATTCATGCAGAGGAGGATCCAATAATCTCACTGTAACTGGTAAGCCATTCATAATCTTAAAAATTTCAGTAAAGTCTTTTTTTTGATGTGGTAAAAGTTTATCTAAAGCTTTAGCTCTGTCCTCTTTAGTTTTAGATAGAATCATTTCTCTGACAGATAAAATTCTCTCTTCATCAAAAAACATGTGCTCAGTTCTACAAAGTCCAATACCCTCAGCGCCAAAATCTTTTGCGATTTTTGTATCTTTTGAAGTTTCTGAATTTGTTCGAATATTTAATTTTCGATAATTATCAGCCCAATTCATTAATTTAGAAAAATCACCAGATATTTCTGGCTTTACAGTATCAACGCTACCTTCAATTATTCTTCCTGTTGAGCCATCAATCGTTATTATATCTCCCTCTTTAATTTCGACTTTCGATGTTTTAAAAGACTTATTTTCATAATTTATATCAATTTCACTTGATCCTGAAACGCAGGGCCTTCCCATCCCTCTTGCTACAACAGCAGCATGACTTGTCATCCCACCTCTTGCAGTTAATATTCCTTTTGCTGCATGCATACCTTGTATATCCTCAGGAGAAGTTTCTATTCTAACTAAAATTGCGTCCTGCATCATTGATGTCAGCCTTTCTGCTTCTTCAGATGTAAATACAACTTTACCGCTCGCAGCACCTGGTGATGCAGGCAAGCCATTTGCAATAACATTAATCGAACTTTTTTCATCTAGAGTTGGATGGAGAAGTGTATCAAGTGAATTTGGATCAATTCTTAACACAGCCTCTTTTTTTGAAATTAATTTTTCTTTAACCATGTCAACTGCAATTTTGACGGCAGATTTTGCAGTTCTTTTTCCAGAACGTGTTTGAAGCATCCATAACTTTTTGTTTTCAACTGTAAACTCTACATCTTGCATGTCTTTGTAATGCTTTTCTAATTTTTTTAGGATCTTATAAAGTTGTTTATAAACTTTAGGCATAGACTCTTCCATTGATAGAGCTTTAACTTTTGCATTTTTTCTTGCTTTTTTTGTTATGTATTGTGGTGTTCTTGTGCCAGCTACAACGTCTTCCCCTTGTGCATTTATTAAATATTCTCCATAAATTTCGTTTAAACCATCTGATGGATTTCTTGTGAAAACAACTCCAGTTGCACAGTCATCTCCCATATTTCCAAAAACCATTGATTGAACATTAACTGCTGTACCCCACTCAGCAGGTATATGATTTAATTTTCTATAAACTTTTGCTCTCTTGCTATCCCAAGACAGAAATACTGCACTAATTGCTCCCAATAACTGTTCATGAACATCTTGTGGAAAATCTCTATTTGCTTTTTCCTTAACTGTTCTTTTAAAATCTTCAATAAGTCCATCCCAATCTTTTTCATCTAAATCAGTATCTAATAAAACACCTTTCGTAAGTTTGTAATTCTCAATTAATTCCTCAAAATGATACCCTTCAACGCCCATTACTACATTGCCATACATTTGAATAAACCTTCTATAGCTATCTTTGGCAAATCGACCATTAAAGGTTTTTGACGCTAGAGCCTTAACAGTTTTATCGTTTAACCCTAAATTTAAAATTGTATCCATCATACCAGGCATAGAAACTCTAGCTCCAGATCTAACTGAAAGTAATAATGGATTTTTTAAATCACCAAATTTTTTTGAAACTTCCTTCTCAATAGCCTTTAGTTCTTTTTTAATTGATGTGATTATACTTTTATTAAGTTTTTTTTTATCTTTATAAAATAAATCACATACTTTCGTTGAAATAGTAAATCCAGGTGGAACAGGTAATCCCATTCGACCCATTTCAGAAAGATTTGCACCTTTTCCACCCAAAAAATTTTTTGGGATTTTAATTTTTTTACTATCTTTAGATTTGAAATTTAAAATTAGTTTTTTCATTTTTGGGAGTCTACTAGAGAAAAATTAACATAGTTATTAAAGGTTTTACATAAGATTTGAAGAAGTTCTAGTCTATTTTTTCGAATACCTGGATCAACATCATTAACTATTACGTTGTCAAAAAAATCGTTAATTACTTTTTTGGCATCTAATAAGTTATCTAAAGTTTCGGAATAAACTTCATCTTTATTAATTGAAGAAAAATATTTTCTTAATTCATTTATTTTTTTAAACAAATTTTTTTCAAAATCTGTCTTGAAAACACCAGGGTCAGTTGTATTAGAAAGATCAAAATTTTGTCCTCTCAACTCACTTTCCAAGATGTTTGAGGCTCTTTTGTAGCTTGATATTATATCGTGTCCGTTTGATTTAGAAATTATTTTGTCTAAATATTTTGCCTTTTCAAAAATTATCACAATTTGATCTAAATTATGTGAACTTATAGATGCTTGGATAATATCATTTCGAATATTTTCTTCTTTCATATAGAATTTTAGTCGGTCAATTAGAAATTCAGAAAGTTCTTTTTGAAGAAATTGGTTTTCAAATTTGAAGCCTTGATCCATATAAAGAGAAGCTGAATAGTTAATCAAATCTCTAATTTTAATATAATTTTTATTTTCGACAATTATTCTTATTACTCCTAAAGTTAATCTTCTAAGAGCAAATGGATCTTTAGAGCTTGTTGGCTTTTGATTAATTCCAAAAAAACCTACAAGGGTATCTATTTTGTCTGATAAAGCTAATGCTATACTAAAAGGTTTTTTGGGAACCTTTGACCCAGACCCTGAAGGTAAATATTGTTCACTTATTGATAGTGCTACATCCTTGTCAAAACCTTGTGCCTCAGAAAAATAACCACCCATAATCCCTTGAAGCTCAGGAAACTCACCTACCATTTCTGATAATAAATCAACTTTAGAAATTGAGGCTGATAACTCTACTTTTTCTTTGCTTATTAAAAGCTCATCTGAAAGCATTCCTCCAAGCTTTCTCATTCTTTGAACTTTATCGTAATAACTTCCTAATCCTTTAAAATAATTCATAGACTTTAAACTTGAGACTTGTTTTACTAAGTTTTGAGATTTATCTTTTTGCCAGAAGAATTCTGCATCTGTAAGTCTTGCTTCTACTACTCTCTCGTTACCTATCTTAATTAATCCTTTTTGATCTTTTTTGTTTGATACAACTAAAAATTCATTTGTTATATTTCCCTTATTATCAAAAGTGGGGAAATATTTTTGATGATGCTGCATTGTGATTATTAGAATCTCTTTAGGTATTTTTAAAAATTTTTTATCAAACTGGCAAACAATAACATTGGGTTGATCTATTAAATCAACAACTTCTTCCAATAGCTTTGGATTTTGCTCTATAGTAATATTTTTCTTTTTTAAAAGTAAATTAAATTTTTTCTCAATAATTTTTTTTCTTTCAGCTTGATCAATTATTACTTGTTCCTTTTTAAAGAAATTTTTATATTCTTTAAAATCAGAAAACTTTTTTCTTTTTTCCTCAAAATCTTTATCTATAAAAGTTAAATTAGATGATCGAATATGATGAAATTGAAAAATTAGCGTCTTTTTATTAAATATTGCCAAAATAGATTTCAATGGTCTGCCCCACTGCATACTAAAATCACCCCAACGCATTGATTTTGTCCATTGAATTCTGTCTAATATTTTTGGAACAAACTCTTCTAATAATTCATGGGTATAAAGTTTTTTTGATTTTGTTTTAAAGAAGAAAAAGTTACCTTTTTCTGTTTCCTTTTCATAAAGATTTTGTTTTAAAATTTTATTTGATCGTATAAAGCCCTCGATAGCTAATTCAGGAGCTTTTGTACTGGGACCTTTAATTTCCTCAGATTTAAGAACTACTTGTTTTTGAACCCCTTCAAATAATATTATCAATCTATTTGGGGTTGAATAGGAAAAACTTTTTTTAAATGAAATAAGTTTCCCTTCAAAGAAATCATTAAAAGATTTCAATAATTTCTCCCTTAAATTTTTTTGAAGACCCGCAGGTATTTCCTCACTAAATAGTTCTAAAAAAAACTCAGACATTATTAATTTTGACTATCTATCCAAATCCCAGCTGCAGATTTAGTAATGTCACGAATTCTTCCAATGTAACCTGCTCTTTGCGCAACACTTATTGCTCCCCTAGCATCTAAAATGTTAAACACATGACTTGCTTTTAAACATTGATCATAGGCAGGGAGTGAAACTTTTTTTTCAACTAATGATTTTGCTTCTGACTCGTGCATATCAAACATTTTGAATAGTTGTTCAACATTGGCATGCTCAAAATTATAAGCAGAAAACTCTTTTTCAGCTTGGTGAAAAACCTCTCTATATTTTACATCCTCTTCATTCCACAACAAATCATAAACATTTTTCTGTTGCTGTGTAAACATACAGATTCTCTCTAAACCATAAGTAATTTCTACTGAGACTGGTTTGCATTCATAACCTGCCATTTGTTGAAAGTAAGTGAATTGAGTAATCTCCATTCCATCGCACCAAACTTCCCAGCCTAAGCCAGCTGCACCTAATGTAGGACTTTCCCAATCATCTTCTACAAATCTTATATCATGATCATTGTGATGAATTCCAATTGTAGTAAGACTATTTAAATATACCCTTTTTATATTTTCAGGAGAGGGTTTAATCAAAACTTGAAATTGATAATAATGTTGAAGTCTATTTGGATTTTCACCATATCTACCATCGGTTGGTCTTCTTGATGGTTGAACATAAGCGGCTTTCCAAGGTTGCCTGCCCAACGATCTAAGTGTTGTAGCAGGATGGAAGGTTCCAGCTCCAACTTCCATGTCGTACGGCTGAAGAATAATACATCCTTGTTTGCTCCAAAATTTTTGTAAATTTAAAATAGTTTCTTGAAATGTTTGAAATTTTGATTTTTGTTTTTTTTTATTTTTATTTTTATTTTTATTTTTAGAAACCATATCTTTGCCAGATTGACCTCTCATCTAAAATATTTGCAAATTGATCTATGTGATTAGAGGAAGAAAGTTTTTGACTTAGCCATCCTTTGGTCTTTTCAAATTTTTTAATTATTACGTCATCTCCATATTTTTCTTTCAAAACTTCGTGAGCGTTTCCTATTCCGTCTATTAATCCTAAAGTTTTTGATTTACTACCTGACCAAAATTCACCTGAAAAAAGTTCAATATCGGATTTTTGTAATTTAGTGCCTCTACTTTTTTCAACAACATTAATAAAATCTTTATGTAAGTCTAACTGAATATTTTTAAGTCTTTCTATATCTTCATTTTTTTCTTCAAGAAAAGGATCAAGAGTACTCTTATTTTTGCCAGCGGTATGAACTCTTCTCTCAACACCAATTTTTTTTATTAATTCTGTAAAACCAAATGATGAGTAGATGACTCCAATTGATCCTATAATAGAACTTGAATTTGCATAAATTTCATCCCCAGCACATGCAATAAGATAGCCTCCGGACGCGGCAACATCCTCTGCAAATACTATTACGTGTTTCTTATTTTTTCTTGCTTGCTGTCTAATTAAACTATAAATAAGATGGGATTGGACAGGTGATCCTCCTGGTGAATTTATAGTAATTGCAACACATTTAGCTTTTTTTAATGAAAAAGCTTTTTTAATTGTCTCTTCCTGGCCAGCAAAATCAATACCTTGTTTAAATTTTCCTGCATTTCCTATCACACCGCTAAGCTTTAAGTGAGCTACTATTTTTTTTTTTTTAAAAAAAGAGAACATAAATATTTCATATAAGGTTATTAGTTGAATATAAAGACTACTTATAATTGAAGAATAAGGTGCGTCAATTGATAAGTAATAAATAAAAGTTAATTATACTAGTTTAAATTTAATATGGGATCGGTCGTACAGCTTAAAAATCAAATAAATAATTCCTATTTTCAATTAAAGGATTCTCTTGAAGACAAGCTTATTTTAACTGAGGAAAAAATTAAAACTAAATTAATTAGCGACGTAGAGTTAGTTCAAAAAATGACTGACTATCATATGAAAACTGGTGGTAAAAGGTTGAGAGCTCTACTAACTTTAGGAACTGCAAAATTATGTGGCTATAGAAAAGGTTCAAGGGATGTTAATTTGGCTGCATGTGTTGAATTGATACATAGTGCAACTTTGATGCATGATGACGTTATAGATGAAGGTGTGGTTAGGAGAGGAAAAAAAACTTTAAATAAAGTTTGGAATAATCATTCATCAGTTTTAGTAGGTGACTATTTGCTAAGTAGGTGTTTTGAGATGATGGTCGAAGATGGCAATATAGAAGTGCTGAAACTATTATCATCTACATCATCAAAAATAGCTCAAGGAGAAGTTTTACAGCTTCAACATAAAGGTGAAGTTGATATGTTAGAGGAGACTTACTTAAAAATTATTTCTGCGAAAACTGCTGAGTTATTTGCAGCAGCTACAAAGGTTGGTGCAATTTTATCTGATAGTAATAAAAAAGAAAAAGATGCACTTGAATTTTATGGAAGAAATCTTGGACTTACTTTCCAAATTGCTGATGATACACTTGACTACAACGCTGAACTTAAATTGTTTGGAAAGAAAATAGGTCAAGATTTTTTCGAAGGAAAAATAACACTTCCAATAATTTTACTTTATCAAAAGTTGGAGACAGGTGAAAAAAATAACTTAATTAATATTTTTAATAAAGAAATAAGAAATAAAGACGATTTAGATAAAACAATTACATTAATAAATAAACACAAAATTATAAATGAGTGCTACCAGAAAGCACAACATTATATTAATCTTGCTTCTAATTCATTGAGTGTTTTTAAAGATACCAAGGAAAAAGAAATTTTAAAAAAACTAACAACATTTAGCTTATCTAGAAGTTTTTAAGGGCTCAAAAGAGACCTGATCCATTGTCCTTTAGAATTTTTTGTATATTTTAATCTTTCATGAATTCTATTTTCTCCATCGAGCCAGAATTCAATACTTGTGGGAGACAAGTTCCATCCTGACCAATAATTTGGTCGTGGAACTTTATTTTTATTTGGGTATTTTTTTTTATATTCTTTAATGGAACTATCTAATTGATCTCTATTTCTAAGTTCTCTGCTCTGTTTAGATGCCCATGCTCCAATTCTGCTATCATAACTTCTTGAATTATAATATTCATCTGCAACTTCTTTAGGAACCAATGAAACTGTGCCATTAACTCTAATTTGTCTTAGTAAACTTTTCCAATGAAAACACATTGCTACATTTGGATTTTGTTTTAGTTCGTGTCCTTTTTGACTATCTAAATTTGTATAAAATACAAATCCATTTTGACTAAAGTCTTTTAATAAGACCATTCTTACAGATGGGAGGTTATTTTTGCTTGATGTTGCTAATGCTACTGCGTTTGGGTCGTTTGGCTCAGTTTTTTTTGCCTCTTCCATCCAAGTATCAAATAATTGTATTGGATCATCTAAATCCAGAAAACAACTATTAAGCTTAAGTGAGTTTTTTTGATTCATAATTTAAACAAAATAATCTATATAATATAGATAATGTCATTTAATACATTTGGAAAGCTATTTCGTTTCTCTACTTGGGGTGAATCTCATGGTCCTGCTATAGGTTGTATTGTTGATGGATGTCCACCAAATATTAATTTAAATGAAAAAGACATACAAAAAGAACTGGATAAGAGAAAACCAGGACAATCAAAATTCACCACACAAAGAAAAGAAGATGATAAAGTTCAAATATTATCTGGAGTTTTTGAAGGGAAAACTACTGGCACACCAATATCTTTAATTATTTATAATAAAGATATGAGATCTAAGGATTATGGAAATATTAGGGATAAATTTAGACCTGGACACGCTGACTTTACATACTTAAAAAAATATGGAATTAGAGACTATAGAGGTGGAGGCAGATCATCTGCAAGAGAGACTGCATCAAGAGTTGCAGCTGGTGCAATAGCAAAGTTAGTCTTACAAAAAAAATTAGGTAAAAATTTCAAAGTTGTTGGTGCTGTTACCCAATTAGGTATATTAGGATGTAATACTGAGAAATGGAATGATAAAACAATCACAAAAAATCCATTTTTTTGTCCTGATAAATCGATGATAAAACTTTGGGAAAAATATTTGTTAGGGGTAAGAAAATCTGGATCATCATGTGGTGCGGTGATTGAAATAAGAGCGAGAGGAATTCCAGTAGGATTGGGCGCACCCATTTACTCAAAACTAGATTCTGATATAGCATCTAGCTTAATGAGTATTAATGCTGTTAAAGGAGTTAATATTGGTGCGGGAATGAACTCTGCACAACTAACTGGAGAACAAAACTCAGATGAAATCTCACAAAAAGGTAAAAAATTAAAGTTTAACTCAAATAATGCTGGCGGTATTTTGGGTGGTATTTCAACCGGACAAGAAATTATTGCCTCATTTGCAGTAAAACCAACATCTTCAATCCTAACAACAAGAAAGACTGTCGATAAATTTGGGAAAAATACAACAATATCTGTTACTGGAAGACATGATCCATGTGTTGGAATAAGAGCTGTACCTGTTGGTGAGGCAATGATGAATTGTGTTTTATTAGATCACTATCTAATGAACAAAGCTCAGTGTCAGTAGAAAGATTTAATTTTTTACAACTTTGATAGAATTTTTGTTGAATAAAATATCTAAAATTTTTTTTGAAATTTGAGAAGCATTTAATCCAGCAATTTCGTACATTTTGTCTGGTGTATCTTGTTCAATAAACTTGTCTGGTAAATTCATTGACCTAAATTTTAGACCTTTGTCAAATATCCCTTTCTCAGAAAGTAAGTTTTTTACATGCGAACCAAATCCTCCAATTGAACCCTCTTCAATAGAAACTAAAATTTCATGCTCTCTAGCACATTTAATAATCAGCTCTTCGTCTAAAGGTTTAGCAAACCTAGCATCAATAATAGTAGTTGAAACTCCTTTTTGTTTTAAATTTTCTGCTGCTAGCTTACATTCTTCAAGTCTTGTGCCCAAGCTTAAAAGGCATGCTTGGCTACCATTTTGAATTATTCTTCCTTTTCCAATTTCAATTTTTTCTTCTATTGATGGAAGTTCAACTCCAACACCTACTCCTCTTGGATATCTAATTGCACTTGGTCTGTCATCAATATCTACTGAAGTATTTATCATTTTGACCAGTTCAGCTTCGTCACTTGCAGCCATTACAATAAAATTTGGCAAAGTTGATAAATAAGTTATATCAAATGAACCAGCGTGTGTTGATCCATCAGCACCAACTAATCCAGCTCTATCAATTGCAAATCTTACCGGTAAACTTTGTATAGCCACATCATGAACAACTTGATCGTACGCTCTTTGTAAAAATGTAGAGTAAATTGCAGCATAGGGCTTGTATCCCTCTGTTGCCATACCAGCGGCGAAAGTTACTGCATGTTGCTCAGCTATACCAACATCAAACATTCTTTTTGGGAACTCTTTGCCAAATATATCCATTCCTGTTCCACCAGGCATTGCTGCTGTAATTCCAACAATTTTACTATCTTTTTTCGCGTGCTTAACAAGAGTATTAGCGAATACTTTTGTATATGATGGTAAATTAGATCCACTTTTATTCTGTTCGCCAGTGTCTACATTAAATTTTGAAACTCCATGATAATGATCTTTAGCTTTTTCTGCGTAACTATACCCTTTGCCTTTTTGTGTTTTAATATGGATCATAATTGGACCCTCATGATTTGAGTCCTTTGCATTTTTTAAAATGGGAATAAGAGTTGATAGATCATGTCCATCAATTGGTCCCACATAATAAAAACCTAACGAATTAAACATGGTACCACCAGTAAATGCAGATCTTAAGAAATCCTCTGCTTTACCTGCCTTTGCACTAAATCTCTTTGAAAATGCAGAAGTAATTAATTTAATAGTTTCTCTAAAACTAAAATATATTTTTCCAGTCAATAATTTCGCAAGATATGTTCTCATTGCTCCAACTGGTTTTGCGATTGACATATCGTTGTCATTTAAAATAACAATCATTTTAGTTTTTGAAGCTCCTGCATTATTCATCGCCTCATAAGCCATACCAGCACTCATCGCACCATCTCCTATTACTGCAATTACGTTTGAAGATTTATTTTCCAACTTATTTGCCTCAGCTATACCTAGTGCAGAAGAGATTGAAGTTGAACTATGAGCAGCACCGAAAGGATCGTATTCACTCTCAGTTCTTTTTGTAAAACCTGATAATCCATTACCTTGTCTTAATGTTCTAATTTTATCTTTTCTTCCAGTCAAAATTTTGTGTGGATAAGATTGATGTCCTACATCCCAGATTAATTTATCATTTGGTGTATCAAATACATAATGAAGGGCCACGGTTAGCTCTACAACACCTAAACCTGCACCTAAATGACCGCCTGTTTGAGATACTGCGTCTATCATTTCACTTCTAACTTCATTTGCAACTTTTGATAAATCCTTTTCAGAAATTTTTCTTAAGTCGGATGGAAAATTTATATCTTTTAAAAATTTACTTTTTTGTTTCATCTATCTCTGTTTAGAATATATTCCAAAGTCTGTTTTATTTTTTTTGAATTTGAGCCGTATTTTAGTAATTTATTGTTAATATTTATAATTAAATTATCACAATATTTAACTGCATTATTATAACCAAGTAAACCAATAAGTGTGGCTTTACCTTTTTTTTGATCTTTTCCTGTTTTTTTACCAGCTATTTTTGAATTTCCTTTATAGTCAATTAGGTCATCAGAAATTTGAAATAATAATCCTATGTCTGATCCAATATTTTCAAAAAACCTAATCTCTAAGATTTTTTTATTTTTTATAATTGCTGGAGCTACACAACAAAAACTAAATAACATTCCCGTTTTTTTCATTTCCATTTCGATAATCTTATTCCTTGATACTTTTTTTTTCTCATAATTCAAATCTAGGTATTGCCCACCGGCTATACCGAGATGTCCTGAGCATTCAGACAATTTTTTAATTAAATTAACTTTAGTTTTTTCAGATAAATCTAAATTTTGGTTTGATAAAATTTCAAATGCCATTGTCAACAGTGAATTACCAGCTAGCACCGCTGTGGACTCTCCATATTTTATATGTGTAGATGCTTTTCCCCGCCTAACTTTATCATTATCCATACAAGGTAGATCATCATGAATAAGAGAATAGGCATGTATGCATTCTACTGCTGCACCAATCTGTATTAAAGTTTCGTATCTAATTGAAAATAATGAACCAAAGTCTATTAGTATTTTTGATCTAATTTTCTTTCCTCCAGGAAATAAACCATATTTCATTGCATTGATAAGATGAGAACTATTTTGATTATTAATAAATTTTTTTAAAAAATAATTTGTATCTTTTGCAATTTTAATAACTTCGTTTTTCATTTTTTTTTATAATTTTTTTGATTTTATTATTTGTTGTTTCGCTTATAGATTTAAGATTTTTTTGAAATTTTTTTTCAATAAAATTATTTAACTTTAATAACTCTTGATAACTGTCAGCAGAATTAATTAAATTTTTTTCTTTCTCTAATGACTCAATTATACTATTTGCTTTTTCAGTGAGCTCCTCTAAGGAGCTGTGCTGATAATCAGGTGGTAAATTTTTTTCTTTCATATATTAATAAATATTACATGAAATTTAATCAATCAAATATCAAAAAAGCAAAAAACTATTTGGACAGTAACGAATGTATAGCAGTACCAACAGAAACAGTTTATGGATTAGCTGGAAATGCTTATTCTGACTCTTCAGTAAAAAAAATATTTAAATTAAAGAAAAGACCAGCTAATAATCCTTTAATTGTTCACTACTATAATCTTAAGGGTCTCAATGAAGATTGTATAATAAATAATGATTTTAAAAAACTGTATAATAAATTTTCTCCTGGTCCAATTACATATGTTTTAAAATTAAAGAAAAACTCAAAAATATCAAAATTTGTAACTAATAATAAAAATACAATTGCTATTAGGTTTCCAAAACATCCGCTATTACGAAGATTACTTAAAGTTTTAAATTATCCATTAGCAGCACCAAGTGCAAATATTTCATCAAAACTAAGCTCTGTTCAGCCCTCAGATGTAAAAGAAGAATTTGGAAAAAAATTAAAGTATATACTTAAAGGTGGGAGGTGTTCAATTGGAGTAGAGTCTACAATTATAAACCTTACAAATAATATGTCTATATTAAGGCTTGGGGGTTTAAATGTTTCAAAAATAAAAAAAATAATAAAAAAACAAATATTAATTAAGAATAAATCTAAAAATAAAATTTCCCCAGGATTGTTCTCTCTTCATTATTCTCCTGGAATACCATTAAGAATGAACGCTAAAAAGCCAAATAAAGGAGAAGCATTTGTATTAATAAAAAAAAGAAAAATAAATTATAAAAACTATTTCTTCCTTAGTAAAAATAATAATTTAACCAAAGCAGCAAGAAATTTATATCCTCTTATAAGAAAAATTAAAAATAAAGGTTACAAAAAAATAGCAGTTGAAAAAATTCCTAATATTGGAATAGGACAAACAATTAATGATCGGTTGGAGAGGGCTTCAAAATATTAAATGACAAATTCAATCGAAGTAAGAAACCTTTCTAAAAAATATAAATCAAAGAATGCTGTAAATAATATAAATTTTAAAATTAGTGAAAACGAAATTGTTGGCTTGCTGGGACCTAACGGATGTGGAAAAACAACCACCATTGGAATGATTTTAGGATTATTAAAACCTTCAAACGGTCAAGTTTTAATTAATGGAAAAGATTTAGAGATAAATAAAATATCTCTACTACATAAAATGAATTTTATATCACCATATATTGAACTTCCAAAAAAATTAAAAGTAAAACAAAATTTAATTGTTTATGGAAAATTATATAATGTTAAAGATATAGAAAATAGAATTAATTATCTTTCAGATAAACTTAGACTATCTGATATTTTAGATAAAATCACAGGTGAACTATCCTCAGGACAAAAAAATAGAGTCAGTCTAGCAAAAGCTCTAATAAATGATCCTACAGTACTGCTTCTAGATGAACCAACAGCTTCATTGGATCCTGAAACAGGAGATTTTGTAAGAACATTTTTAGAAAATTATAAAAAAGAAAAAAAAATTTCAGTTTTACTTGCTTCACATAATATGGATGAAGTTAAAAGATTATGTGGCTCTGTTTTAATGATGAAAAATGGAATTATTGTAGATAGAGGAACGCCTAATGATTTAATATTGAAACATGGTAGAAAAAATTTAGAAGAGGTGTTTTTAGAAATAGCGAGAAATAAAAAATGAATTTTGTAAGAATTTATGGACTTTTTTTAAGACATTTTTACTTAATAACTAGATCATTTCCAAGAATACTTGACTTAATATATTGGCCTTCAATTCAAATAACTTTATGGGGATTTATTTCAAATTTTTTTGCAGCACATAGTACATATTATGGCAGTGCTGTGGGTGTGATACTATCGTGTGCAATACTTTATGATTTTTTATTTAGAACAAGTATTGGTTTCAACATGTTATTTTTAGAGGAAATCTGGAGTAGAAACTTTACAAATCTTTTCATTGCACCAATGAAAATTAGCGAAATTATTATTTCTCTTGTTATTACAGCTTTAATTAGAGCGCTAATTGGATTAATCCCTGCCATACTACTCACATCTCCTCTTTTTGGAATATCTTTATTAGACCTAGGAGTGCCGTTAGCATTTCTCTTTTTGAGTTTATATATTTTTGGGATTACTTTGGGAATATTTGTTTCAGCTGGTCTATTGAGATTTGGCCCTTCATTTGAGAACATAGCTTGGTCAACTATGTTTTTATTGGCGCCATTTGGTTGTATCTATTATCCAATAGAAACTCTTCCAAATTTTTTTCAATTTATAGCTTATGCACTTCCACTAGTTTATATTTTTGAAGAAACTAGAAATATATTAATAAATGGATTGGTAAATTACGACAATATTTTAAATGCACTATATTTAAATGGACTGTATATGTTTTTTGCGATCTCAATTTTTTACTACTCTTTTAGTAAAGCAAGAGAAAAAGGTACTTTGATAAATATAGGTGAATAAAACTTGGATATCTAAATTTTATTAGTTAATCTTTTGTAAAAAAATTTTATCAGTGTTAAAAATCCATAAAATAGATCAACAAATCTCATTTTAGATGATCCTAAAACTCTTGCTGGCAAATTTATAGGTATCTCATAAATTTTGTAACCTCTATTTTCAAGCAAAATAGTACTCTCAATAAAAAAACTATACCCATTATCTTTTGCCTTTTTGATATCTAGATAATCAACTTTTTTAAAATCATAAAGTCTAAATCCACCTGAGGAGTCTAATTCAGAACCTAAAAATATTTTAACGAGGTAGTGCCTGACTTTTGTTATAAAAATTCTCTTAAATTCCCATCCTTTAATTGAATTTTTATTTAAAAATCTATTTGTCAAAACCAAATCATTTTTATTTATAGCTTTAAACATATTAACAATATATTTCGGATCATGGGTTCCATCACAATCCATAGTTAAGATAAAGCGATACTTTCTTCTAATACCTATATTTATTCCTAATTTATGAGCCGAGCCTATGCCTAGCTTTCTTTTTCTGAATATAAAACTAACCCTTTTATTTTTTTTCTTAAGTTTTATAATTTCGTCTTTAGATCCGTCTTTTGAATTATCATCTATAAAAAGAATATTTGCATTTTTGAAAATTTTAAATATTTTATTATAAATTATTTCAATATTACCTTTTTCATTTAAGGTTGGTATTATAATTAAAAATCTCATTTAATTATTGTAATTTTCATTTGTGAAATTTAGATGAGTTTAATAATTGAAAAATACCTAAGATAAATCCAATTATGATTGAAAAATTAATTACAAAAATTCCTAAAAATGAAAAAAAAAAGGTTTTTTTTTCAAAGTACTTTTGAACAAATATTAAAAATTTAAGTTCAATTAATAAATTTAATAGAAATAAATTAACAAAAATAATTTTTAAAAAACTTGTTTTGATGAATAGTATGCAAGAGATTATGATCATAAGCGTAATAAATGCTGATGATGCTTGATTAAAAGTTGCAAAAGCCCCTTTGCTTTCAAATTTTTTTTTTGATAGAAATACAGGCAAGTAATTGCTAGTTCTTAAAATTATATTTCTACTTCTATTAAAAATATTATCCCAATATGTAGAGTAAGATGTCCTTTTGGTTAAATAATTAATTTTACCGTATTTTATTATTCTATTACCTAATTCAAATTCTTCTCCACCAGCATTTGGAAAAAACTTCCATCCACCAACAAAGTTCAAAAAATTCTTATTTATTAAACAACATTCTGATCTTATAGCAGAAAATTTAACATAATCCCTAATTTGCTCAAAGCCGTAGCAACTTTTTGCACAAACAAAGTTTGAGCTAAAATCTTTATTAAAATTTTTATAATCTTGGATTGGTCCAATAGATCCAACATTTTTTAATTTATTAAAGTGTTTGTATAAAATATAGAGAGTGTTTGACCTTATTATTAAATCAGAGTCTATAAAAAATAAAAAACTATATTTTGATATTTTGGTTCCATATTGACGAGCAAAACCTACACCTCTATTTTTTTTAAGGTTTATTAATTTAATTTTTTTTTTTAATTTATTATCTGATCCTATATTTATTTTATTCCCACCATCATTAATTATTAAAATTTCGTAAATAATTTTATTTTTATTTTTAAAAAAATTTATACTTTTTTTTATAGAATTTAAACATTCATGTATTTTATACCCTGGATTGTATGCTGGAATTATGATGGAAAATTTAAATTTACTCATCTTTTAAATTATATTTTTATATCAAAGAGGGCCAATTTTTTTTGTCATAAACAGTGCTTATTGCATTAGCACACTCAAATGTACAACTACAGTTTTTAGCAATTCTCGAGAATTCTTTAGCTTTTCTTGAATTCAAAACATCAACAATATCGAAATGTTTTTCTACCTTTCCAATAGTGGAAATATCCCATAATTTTTCAACCTCACAACCTCTGACTAAACCATCTGGAAAAACTTCAACAAATCTACTTCCAGCAACACATTTGGAATGTCCTTTGTGTTTATCTAATCTATTTATTGTTTCTTTATAAAGCTTATCAAAAATTTTACCATTAAAGCTCTTCTGCCAACCTAATGATGATTTAGATTGTTGTCTTTCTGATAATTTTCTATAAATATCTTTAAGTTTTAATTGCTCCTCTTCAGGTATATCTCTTATCATGATAATTTCATGAAAATCTATGGGCCACTTATCGGTCTGAGTCAAAAAATCTGGAAGAAAATCTTTATTGTCTTCAGTCAATACTGATGCCAGTCTTAAAAAAAAGTTATTTTCTCTTCTGTATTTTTCCATTTCATTGACTGTGTTTACAACTTGATCATATGCTCCTTTAAAATTTCTAACTTTGTCGTGAACAATTTTTGGTCCATCCAATGATATAGATAAAGTAAATTCTGTATTTGGATGTCTTTTGATTAATATTGGTATGTGTTCTTTTATTCTTTTAATATAAAATCCGTTTGATTTAATACTTACTCTTGGCACCCCTGAGTTTTTTACTATTTCGCTAATTATGTCACTTAAATCTTTTCTTAAAAATGGTTCGCCCCCGGTAATCGTTAAATGCAATAAACTTTTTGCTTTTTTAAAAACATTGCCCCAATCAGATGGGGATATCCTACCAGTTTTTCTAGCATCCATAGCCGCATGAATACAAAAACCACAATGCATATTACATCTCCCATCGACATAAACAATTGCATAATTGGGTATTTGATTAATAATTAAAGATTTTAAAACTCTTTGTGCTATATTTAATTTATGTATTAAATTCATTGACTAATAATACAATTTATTTCAATAAAATATACTTTATATTACTATATTTTATATGTCGCCTTGTA